>CBFDAY010000567.1:0-1500 GCA_965602895.1 uncultured bacterium | reverse complement strand
CATTATCCACGATCCTCTCGAAATCTCCGATGCGGAAGGCATTTCCTCCGGCCGGCATTTTCGTCGTCACCTCGACGATATAGTTGTGCCCGTGACCCGTGGGATTGGCGCATTTGCCGAAAACCTCGAAGTTCCGCTCTTCGGAAAAATCGTCGTTCCAGAGCTTGTGCGTTGCGGCGAACTCAAACTTCTCGCTGAAAAAAACCATTTGTAAATCCTTAACGTCTATGGCTACGTTCCTGAAAGGGTTAAGCTTTAAGCTCAGCTTGCTCAATCGGGCGCGCCCGAATTGGTCGGCTAACCGGTTCCATGTTGACGCCAGCAGTTCGGTGATGATGGGGAGTCCGATGTGCCTGGCCCGACGGAAATCCTGCCTGATGCGCTCGGCGAAAACCGGCACGGCGCACGCGCGAACCGTCTTGTCGATGTCGGTCACGTTGATGACGAATCCCGTCGCCGGCTCGACGTCACCGGTGACCTCGACGGACAATTCAAAAAAGAGCGCCAATCCCTCGCCCGCCGGCTTGGAGGCAAACGCGTTGAAGCCGGTCTCTTCCTCGGGCAGGAAAGGATTGATCGAGAATCGCACGTGCCGGGTGAGTTTGTGCATCGGTGCCCTCTTTCTCAGCTCTGCTTGTGCATCAGGCTCATGACCTCATTCCGGCTACGCGGATCTTTCTTGAAGATGCCCCGAATCGCCGATGTCACCATGACCGAGCCGGGCTTCTTGATCCCTCGAATGGTCATGCAGCTATGCGACGCCTCGAGCACCACGGCCACGCCCTGCGGCTTCAGATTGTGCATGATGAAATCGGCAATCTGGTACGCCAGCCGTTCCTGCGTTTGGAGCCGGCGGGCGAAACAATCCACAATCCGCGCCAGCTTGCTGACGCCGAGGATCAGTCCGGACGGCAAATAGGCCACGTGAGCGGTGCCGATAAACGGCATCAGATGGTGTTCGCAGATGCTGTAGAACGGGATGTCACGCAGGAGCACGATTTCATCGCAGTTCTCGGTGAAGACCCCGCGAAGGTGCGTCTTGGGATCTTCCCGCATCCCGGCCAAAAGCTCGACGTACATCCTCGCCACCCGTTCGGGCGTGCGCTTCAGTCCTTCGCGATCCCTGTCTTCGCCGACGGCGTCGAGGATTTCAATGACCGCTTTTTCGATCCTGTCGGTGTCGATTTTTTTTGTTTTTTTGCTCATTTCTTTTTCGCTTTTGCCAGATTCGTAAGATATGTTGTCAGCAATCTGACGCCGTAGCCGCTTGCGCCCTCGGCGGTAAACTCGCTAGCCTTGTCGAAGCTCCAGACGCCCGCCATGTCGAGATGGGCCCACGTCGTCTCCCCGACGAATTGTCCCAGGAACGCCGCCGCCGTACACGCCCCGCCCCATCGGCCGCTGACGTTCTTCAGGTCTGCGATCTTGCTCTTCATCTCCTTGGCGTACTCGTCGCCGCTCGGCATCGACCAGACCTTCTCGCCGCAGTCTTGGGAGGCT
>CBFDAY010000566.1:0-1543 GCA_965602895.1 uncultured bacterium | reverse complement strand
GCTACCGCTTGGCTACCCCCACTTCGATGTGTTTGAGAACGCGCACCTCAAGCTCGGCTACGCGCCGACCTAAAAAGGCTCGTCGCCCTCCCTCGAAAACCCCGAAAAATGACACCCCTACATACCTTACCCACGGATTTGGGATCCTTCATATCCGCAGATTTTCATTGATTCATATGAACAACCGGTCTTCGCTTCCCCGGCACAGGATAAATATGTTACAGTGTGTGATTGGAGAGGGGTGGAGGCGGAAGGTCGCTTTATGAAGGGAAGGCATAAGGCAATCGGAAGAAGAGAAAAGGGATCAATGAGAGGATACCGACAATGCCCCAGGACACGATGGATGCCGAACAGAGGCTTCAGACGGTAATAGGGCTCGGCGCGCCCGACCGAGTGCCCGTCGCGCCTATGATCTATTATTTTGCCGCATTTTATGCGGGTATCACAGTCCACGAGCTGTGGTCCGACCCGAAGAAGTACGAGTTCGCGATAAACAAATGCTACGACGACCTCGGGCCGTGGGATATCTATTATCCCATCAACCCCGTCAACCCGGCGGCCTACGTGTTCATTCTCCCGATGAAGATCAAGTATCCCGGCATCGACCTGCCGCCCGACAACATATGCCAGGTCATCGAGGAAGCGATCATGACCTCGGACGAATACGGGCAAATCGCGCGCAGCGCCGTCCCCACCGCTTTTCTGAAATATCTCAATTTCATGCTCACGCTCGCGGGCCGCGTGCAGCGCGAGCCGCAAAAGGGCCTCGCCGCCAAGCTGCGCATTTTAGGGAGTCTCCTTAAGCAAATCCCGGCGTGGCGCGAGGAGTTCTCGAAATGGCGCGAGCGCGGGGTAGCGATCCAGCACGGGCTCTGCGCCGAGGCGCCATTCGACACGTTCTCGATGTCGCGCGGCGTGATCGATTTCTCGTACGATTTGATGGACGACCCCGAGCCGATCGCCGAGGCCGCCTCGTCCCTCTCGGACGGTTATGTCAAGCTGTGCGACTACTTCACGAAACTCACCGGCGTCCGCCGCATGCTGGTTTTCTGCCACAGGACTTCCAACGACTTCATGTCTCCGGAGCATTTCGAGAAGTACGCGTTTCCCTCGCTGAAAAAGATCGTCAACGGGCTCGTATCGAAGGGGATAACGCCGTTTTTGCACTGCGACGGCGACTGGGGGAAGAATCTCGATTTCCTGCACGAGCTGCCGAAGGCGAAGGTGGTCCTTCAATTCGACAGCAGAACCGACATTTTCCGCGCCAAGGAGATCATCGGCGACCACTGCTGCATATTCGGCGACGTGCCCGCTCAAATGCTTGCGTTCGGCGGAAAGGAAGAGGTGAGCGACTACTGCAAGAAGCTCATCGAAGAGGTCGGCAAAGGCGGCGGCTTCATACTGGCCGCGGGCTGCGAGATCGCGCCGAACGCCCGCGCCGAGAACGTCAAGGCGATGATCGACGCCGTCAAGCAGTTCGGCTATTATTCCTGAGTGGTATTGAAAAAAGCGCGGCCCAATCAGTTCAATACCGGCCTCCCAG
>CBFDAY010000565.1:0-1546 GCA_965602895.1 uncultured bacterium | reverse complement strand
CCCGTTTCTTGGTCAAGTCTCCCGCCTAGCGGGTGAGGATGCTCGCAATGACGGGGAAATCGCGGCCAACTCATAGCATAGAAATTTATAAAGATATTTCCGGGACAAAACGCTAGCGCTCCACTATCATCGCCACGGCCTCGCCGCCGCCTATACAGAGCGTGGCCAGACCCCGCTTTGCGTCCCTGTGCTTCATCGCGTAGAGCAGCGTCGCAAAGATCCTCGCGCCGCTGGCGCCTATGGGATGCCCGATGGCAACAGCGCCGCCGTTGACGTTGACCTTGGCGGGATCGAGATTGAACTCCTTGTTGGCCGCCAGCGTGACGACTGCGAACGCCTCGTTGATCTCGTATATGTCGATGTCGTCGGGGCCGAGACCGGTTTTCTCGAAAAGCTTCCTCATCGCGTCGACCGGGGCGGTCGTGAACCACTCCGGCTCGCGGCTGGCCGTGCTGTGGGCGATGATTCTCGCGAGCGGCTCAATTCCTTTTTCCTTTGCGAACTCGGCGGAACAAACCACAAAAGCGCCCGCGCCGTCGTTTATCGAGGACGCGTTCGCGGCGGTGACGGTACCGTCCTTCTTGAACGCGGGCCGCAGCTTGGGTATCTTGTCCATCTTGGCCTGGCCGGGACCCTCGTCTTCGCTCACGACGACGGGATCTCCCTTGCGCTGGGGCACGCTGACCGGCACGATCTCCTCATCGAATCGGCCGTCCTTTTGCGCGTTCTGCGCGCGCGTATAGCTTTCGATGGCGAACTCGTCCTGTATCTCGCGCGTGAAGCCGTACTTCTCTCCGCAAAGCTCGGCGGCGTTGCCCATGTGGAAGTCATTATAGACGTCCCACAGGCCGTCCTTAATCATCAGGTCGACGATCTGGCCGTCGCCCATGCGGTAGCCGCCGCGCGCCCTGTCGAGCGCGTACGGCGCGCGAGTCATGCTCTCCATGCCGCCGGCGACGATGACATCGGCCTCGCCGAGCCGAATGGAATCGAATGCGAGCATGACCGATTTCAGGCCGGAACCGCAGACCTTGTTGATGGTCATGCAGCCGACCGATGTCGGCAGGCCGGCGCCGATTGCGGCCTGGCGCGCGGGCGCCTGTCCCAGCCCGGCGGGCAGAACGCAGCCCATGATGCATTCGTCAACCTCGTCGTTCGAAATTCCGGCGCGCTCGATCGCAGCTTCGATTGCGATAGTTCCCAGGCGAGTCGCGGGAACATCCGAGAGCACTCCCTGAAAACTTCCCACCGGCGTGCGCGCGGCTGAAGCGATGACAACATCTTTCATGATTTATTCTCCATGTGCATTTGTTTGACCTTCAGGAACGGGGTGAGATCGGGCCTTTGGGGCAACCCGAAACGATGTATTCTACCAAAAGCCAAAAGCGGTGTCAATTGGGCGGGAAGTGGAGTTTCCCCATTTCTCGGTATGTGGTTTGACCGAGATTGCTTCGGTCGTTCGAGCCAGCGAGTCGCCGGTGACGTCGGCAACCCATCACTCCCTTCTAAGAAACTGATGTTGCCTTTCGCTTGGGACAGTCCCGAT
>CBFDAY010000564.1:0-1550 GCA_965602895.1 uncultured bacterium | reverse complement strand
GCTCGGCGTGGAAGGCGAGGGCCTGATGGACGTTCTTCAGGGCATCGAATTCCTCAGACAGGCAGGCTCGGCGGATGACAAACCCAAAGTCCGAAAGAAGGTCGTCGTCATTGGCGGGGGCAACGTCGCCGTCGATGTCGCGCGCACGGCCCTGCGTCTCGGCGCCGAGAACGTCGAGCTGATAGCCCTCGAACAGCGAGGCGAAATGCCCGCCTATCCGGAAGAGATCGAGGCGACTCTCGTCGAGGGTATCAAAATCCGAAACGGCTGGGGTCCTCGCAGAATTCTCGGTGACGGTTCGGTCGCCGGGATTGAGCTTAAGAGATGCACACAGGTTTTCGACGAAGAGGGGCACTTCAATCCGGTCTATGACGAAAATGACCTTATTTCAATTGATGCCGACCAGATCATTATCGCCATCGGCCAGAAAAATGACGATTCTTTTCTTGAGCACATAGGCGCCCGGACCGAGCGCGGCAGTTTTATAGCCGACCCTGTCACCCTCCAGACATCGATCGAGGACGTTTTCGCAGGAGGTGACACCGTTTCCGGTCCTGCATCCATAATCGAAGCTGTAGCTGCGGGCAAACGGGCTGCCGAATCGATCGAACGTTATCTCAAAGGCCATGACCTCAGGGCCTCCCGCTTCGAGGAGACGATCAAACCTATTCCCGAAGAGCTTCTGCCTTCGACAAAGTATGTTGAAAAGAAGCCGCGGGCCGCCTCCGGCGAGCTGGCAATACAAAAAAGAATCGGCAACTTCGATGAGGTCGAAACGGGATTCTCCGAAGAAGCGGCAATCGCCGAGGCTGAGCGGTGCCTCAATTGTGCGTTGTGCTCGGAGTGTGAAGAGTGCGTTCTGGCCTGCGGTCAGGATGCCATCGACCATAAGATGACCGAACGCACCGTCGAGCTGGACGTCGGCTCGGTACTGCTTACTCCGGGATTCGATGAGTTCGATGCGACGAGAAAAGGCGAGTTCGGTTACGGGCGCTATCCCAACGTCGTGACAAGCGTGCAGTTCGAGCGAATGCTCTCGGCTGCCGGCCCGTTCGAAGGCCATGTTGTTCGTCTTACGGATGGCCGGGAAGCGAAGCGAATCGCATGGATACAATGCGTCGGCTCGCGCGATTCGGCCTGCGGCAATGAATACTGCTCGTCGATCTGCTGCATGGCCACGACGAAACAGGCGATGGTTGCGATGGACCACGTTTCCGGGCTTGAGGCAACGATTTACTATATGGACATCCGTGCGCACGGCAAAGATTTCGACCAGTATTACGAGCGTGCCAAAAGCAATGATAATATCCATTACATAAAGAGCATCCCCTCGCGGATTGTCCAAATGCCCGGTACGAGGGACCTTCGCGTGCGTTTTGTCGGTGAGGACGGCCAAATCCGCGAGCAGCAATTCGACCTTGTCGTGCTGTCGGTCGGCATGGAACCTGCCGCATCGCTCAGGGACATTACATCCCGCTTCGGCATAGAGCTTAATGAGTACGGTTTCTGTGCGACGGACCGTCTGCTGCCGCTGGAGACTTCCCGGCCGG
>CBFDAY010000563.1:0-1569 GCA_965602895.1 uncultured bacterium | reverse complement strand
GCGTTCAACGAGCTGCTCTCCGGCCGGAGCCAGGGACGGAGCGGCGCCCCTCGCGATCATCTCCGGTAAATCCTCATACTTGCGAAGAGCGTCCACAAGGAGCTTCCCGAGTCGAATTACCGAAGCAGCCCGAAGAGATCTGATCTTCTCGGACTTGAAACGCCGAAATCGCGTATCTCCCGCGAGGGCGAGCTTCGCCCGTGGAAGCACCTCCCGCTTGCGCCACTCCATTATTGCTTCGATCGACTTGTCGGCTTCTTTCTTTGCCTTGTGCGCTTTGTCCTTGAGTTTCTTCGAGGTGCTATCAAGCTCCGCGAGTAGATCCGCCAAACGAGCTAGTTCGACAAACCAAGACGCGTCCAGCCCGAAGCTCGAAAAAGACCGTTTGTTCTCGTCTACATCCTCTTCGTACGCCCTGGAAATCAGCCGCGCCGAATCGATCAGGGCCTTTGTTGGAACGTTGAACATAATATTGTTGAGATGACTAGGCGGTAGTCACGGGCGCCGGGTCTGGTTCGATGGCTTCTGCAGTATCGTCCCCGCCCTGGTCGTGCATTACGGCGATGTAATTGCGAACCTCGTTGAGACGATAGCGCTTGCGGGCGGCAGAGTCTTCCTCGAACACGGCTTTCGCACAGCGCTCTATCTCGGCCAGCTTGTCATCGAGTTGATCTTCCAGTTCGTAAAGACCCTCGGTGTTGTCGAGCTGATGCATATGGGCGGCGGCCGCTTCCAGATCCTCAGTCTCTGCTCTATCGATCAGCGCGGCACCCTCGTCGGCGAGGGCGGTTGTCAGACCTCTCGCCATCGCAACGGGCTCGCTCTCGAACCTGCGAATGGCGTCAACGAGGAGCTTGCCCTCCCGAACGACCGTCGCCGCCCTTGTTGAACGCATCTTGCCGGGCCGATAATGGCGCAGCCTCTTGTCGTCGCCGAAAGCTATGCGCGCGCGAGGAATTACCTTCTTTGACCTCCACGCAATTATTGCCGCAGTTGCCTCGGTGGCCTCGATCTGTTCCACCTCTGCTTCCGCCTTGGCGCCTTCCTGGGCTCCTTCAAGCTGGACCATCTCTTCCGCGATGTTTTTGACATCCTCGAACTTCGCCTGGGTCAGGCCTATCCCCGAAAGTAGCCCCTTATTCTCCGAACTATCCTGCGTGTACAGCTCATGGGATTTATTTGCCTGGTTGGTGAGTATCTGTGTCGGTACCTGGTACATGTTTTTCATTTCCCCGCTCCTCCTTGTCGGCTCTCGCCTTTTTTTTTGAAATTACATCCCCAGCGGAAGCGGAAACAATATTCACAATAATTTGATAAGTCAATAAAGATGGTCCGGCCAAACCCCAAAAGCCCGCAAACCCGCGCCAAATACGATGGCACCGCTCCCCATGTGGGTCTGGACCACATATCCAACCCTCTCGCCGACCCCTGAACCCACGGCACTGAAGCAGAAAGACCAAAATCCGACCCCCATACCCTCGGAACGGGTTCCTGAGCGACGGAACGGGCCGATTGACGGGGGTGTAACGTATTTTGTGTAATTGGGTCCTGTTCGCGCAGAATCACATA
>CBFDAY010000562.1:0-1570 GCA_965602895.1 uncultured bacterium | reverse complement strand
TCCGTCTGGGACTTAAGAAAATGAGGTGGGATGATTATATAAAAAACCTGCCTGTCTAGTCCAACGGAAAATTCCTCTACTGATTTTGCCTTCCTCAGTCATTCCCCGGCTTGACCGGTGAATCCACTCCGCCTGCATGCCCAGACAATTTGATCTGTGTTATGGATTCCCGCCTCCGCGGGAATGACAAAGGGTGAGTAGAAGCGATAGAGAAGAAACTCGAATGACAGAGAGAGCAGGATTCACAAATGGAAATCGGAATGGAGGAAAGATTATGCCGTAGCCCCCCCAAACCACATCTGCTGTATGTCATCGCCGTAGATTTGTTCGGGGAAGGTGCGGGACGAGATCTCTCTGAGGCCCAAGGCTCTGAACAAGTCGGTCATCTCATCTTTGGTGTAGTAGGCGAAGTAGCGGGGGGAACCGTCATAGGATTTGGGGTTTTGCTCGAGGCCTTCGCCCCGGCCGAGCTTGAAGTTGACCGCAGCCACACCACCGGGCCTCAGCACGCGCGCGAATTCCGCGATAACCTTCCCAACGTCGGCCTTGATCACGTGGTAGATGCTGCCGCTGGACCATATCCCGTCGAAGGAATCATTGTCGAACAGCAGCTCCCGCTGGTCCATCTTGCGAAAATCGCCCATGGGGTGCAGCTTCCGCGACTCGTCGAGCATGGCGTCGGAAAGATCTATACCGATGGATTTCGCGCCGCTCCGGTCGATCATCTCGCAGTGGCGGCCGTCTCCGCAGCCGACATCGAGAATGCGCGGCACCGGCGCGGAGATGTATGAGATGAGTTTCTCTATATATTCTTCTTCGATTTCCAGGAACGTTTCCTGTCGCGTTTTTGCGCAGTATTCCGTCGCGATCTTGTCGTACGTGCGGATTGTTTGATTGACTATGTCCATGGCGACTCAGCTGCCAGGGCGCGATATTGTTTTGGGCGACTCATCGAGGCCCTGCGTCTTTGCGGTGACGGGAATTGTTCAAGGCGGGCACGGCGAGTCGCCGGTGACTTTCTGGCCCGCCCCTACAAGGCCGAGTTCATTTGGCCAAAAATCATCACCCTATGCGCATACGGGCGGCCTTTTACTTGCCCACGGGCGCGCCTGCTCGAGTTGGGCGGCGAGGCGGAACAGCGTCGCCTCATCGCCGAAGCGCCCGACGAAATGCGTGCCGATCGGCAGGCCGCCGTCGTTCCACACGAGCGGCATAGACATCGCCGGCTGCCCGGTGAAGTTGCAGATGGGCGTGAACGGCACGTACTCGGCCGCGCGCACCAGCCCGAGCATCGGGTCGTCGGGCGGCGAGTCCATCCATCCGAGCGGCGCGGGCGGCGTGCTGAGCGTCGGCGTCAGCCACACATCGTAGTCGATCATAAAGCGCGCGACTGTGCGCGAGACCTGCTGCAGAAACGTGAGCGCGAGCACGTAATCCGTCGCCTTGATCCCTTGCGCCATCTCATAGAGCGCCCACGTCAGCGGCTCGAACTGGTCCTGTGTCGGCGTCTTGCCGGTCACCATGGCCATGCCGGCGACAAAGGCGCCGGCTCCGCCGGAAACAAAAACAG
>CBFDAY010000561.1:0-1576 GCA_965602895.1 uncultured bacterium | reverse complement strand
CCGAATCCGCGCCACCGCTCGCATTCCCCGGCCCATTCCTTTTTGAAAAAATCTCGCCCTATCAGCTTTTCCTAAATCCCGCGATGTGATATTATGACTTTTCATAAAAACAACGGAAAGCATCAGATCAATCGGGCCAACGGTTAGAGGAGCGTCACGTTGAGAGGAATCGGGCATCTGCTCGCCGCAAACGCGCGAATGTTCTTTCGCGTGAGGCAGGAGATTTTCTGGGTCTTCTTCCTGCCCGTGTTCCTTCTGATCCTCTTGGGGCCGATGCTTAAGAACATGGCGGGAATCGGGAGCCTGCGACCCGAGGACGTCAACTTCCCCGTCGGCGTCGTCGACAAAGACTGCACATCGACGTCGAGGGAATTCATTCATAAGCTCCAAAGCGCAAGCGAATTCACTATAACCGCGCTCGGCGAAAACGAGGCCATGGAAGAGGCGCTTACCACGGAGCAACGAGTCATCGTCATCTTTCCCGCCGGCTTCGAGGAGGCGCTGGAACGCTCGGAGGCCGAGATAACGGTCGTCACCGACTCGCGCGCGCTGCCGCTGACCGAGATGACCTTCAACATCCTGCGCGAAAAAATTGACGCAATACTGTCGGATCAGACACCCGCAAAGAAGCCGCCGGTTGCATTCGTCCGCGAGCGAGTGAAAACGATGGATGAGTTCTTCGACTACGTCGATTTCCTCGTGCCCGGCATAATGTCGATGGCGCTCATGATAAGCTGCATCTTTTCGCTCGCGCCGACGATAGTGCGCCTCCGCGAGCAGGGCGTCATGCGGCGGCTGTGGGTGACCCCGCTTCACAAAGCCTCGTTTCTCGCGAGCCATGTCCTGTTCAGGCTGTTCATCGCCGTTGCGCAGACGGCGCTGATACTCATGGTCTCATTCATTTTCCTCGACACAAATCTCGTGCTTCCGGTGCTGCCCGTGCTCGTTTTCGTCGTGCTCGGCAACCTGAACGGAACCGCGATATCGTTCACGATCGCCGGCTTCGCCAAGACGCCGGAGGTCGCGTCCACCATAGCGAACGTCGTCTCGATCCCGATGCTGTTTTTCTGCGGCGTGTTCCTGCCGATGGAGATCATGCCGCCGAAATTCCTTCCGCTCTTAAGGCTCCTGCCGCTGACGCACCTCGCCGAAGGCCTGCGCCGCCTGATGAGCCTGCAGTGGACCTTCACCGAGCTATGGAAATCCGAGCTCGCCCTGCTGGCCTACCTCATCGCCTTCTTCACCATCAGCCTGCTCATCTTCAAATGGGACAAAAGCACGGCGGAATGAGAGGCGATGCTCGAACGAATCCGAGCCTGGGGTGAGAGCTTAGAGAGCTTATGAGGCGTTTTCCGGTTGACGCCCCAAGACACCCTCGGCGACGGGGACCAGCGACGGGGACTGTACCAAGATTACGGGCCGAGCATGTTCCGTCAGCGGCGACTCGCCGCCGTAGATCTGGGACTGTCCCCTGAGCTCCTCGACCCTGATCGGGGGATCGGGGAGCGGGAATCCATTCTTATAATCGACAAAAAGCAAGCAAGACTGTCTCATCCACGAAGTTCACCATGGGCCA
>CBFDAY010000560.1:0-1579 GCA_965602895.1 uncultured bacterium | reverse complement strand
ATCAGGTACTACCGCACCATCGACTGCGGGCGCCATCTCTACACGACCCACTGGTGCACCAACTACAACAACGTCGATCCCATGATGGCACGCCTGAGCGAGATCGGCTACGTCGCCTGCGACGGCTACCGCGGCGCATGCGGCGGCAATCTTGAATCCTTCTCTGGCGACCGGAAACCGGATCTTACCTCACTCACCTTTCCATGATGCTCAGGTGCTTGTTTCCGGCTATTATAACATGGTCGAGCACTTTAATTCCAATGATGTCGCCGGCGGCCACGAGTCTGTGCGTAAGGCTCATATCCTCTTTGCTCGGCTCGACGTCGCCGCTGGGATGGTTGTGAACGAGTATTATCGAAGCGGCCTGCGCCGCGATGGCGGGGCGAAAGCACTCGCGCGGATGCACGACGCTCGCGTTCAGCGATCCCACCGAAACAGTGTGTATCTGGATGACGTGATTCTTCGTGTTGAGCAGGAGGATCTTGAAATGCTCCCGGTCGAGGGCCTGCATCTCGGGCCCCATCAGTCGGGCGACGTCTTTTGCTGTTTTTATAACGGGGTTTTCCAGACTGTCTTCCGCAGCCAGCCTTTGGCCCAGTTCGAAGGCCGCCCTGATCTCCACGGCTTTCGCGAAGCCGATCCCCTCGTGTGACTGCAGTTCCTCGATGTCGGCCCGCGCCATCGCCCGGAGCGAGCCGAACTTGCTCAGCATCATCTCGGCGAGTTCGACCGCGTTCAGGCTCCGCGTTCCGGTCCTGAAGAGTATCGCCAGCAGCTCGGAGGCCTTGAGCGAGGAGGCGCCCCGCTTGGCAAGCCTCTCACGTGGGCGCTCCTCGGAGGGCATCTCCCGAATCATGGGGGTTTTGCTTTTTTCGGTCACCTTGCTTTTCGACAAGTTATCACCCTGGTCCGTCCGGCCAGATCGCAAACTGTCTTGACGTTCGCAAAACTCGCCGTGTTCTCCAGTATCTCGGCGGCCGACTCGCCCTGGCTCTCCCCGATCTCAACGGCCAGGATCCCGCCACACGATAAAATATCCGCCGCGCCGGCGGCTATTTGTCTGAAGATTTCGAGCCCGTCTATTCCGCCCCTGAGCGCGATGGACGGCTCGAATTCCCTGATGCCCCTCTCAAGGGACCGGTACTCGGCATCGGAGATATAAGGCGGATTCGACACTATCATGCCGACGCGGCCTCTAAGGGATGCCGGCAAGGCGGAAAAAATGTTTCCGGAATGGAGCATGACTTGCTGATCCACACAATGCAGCTCGGCATTATAGCGGGCGAGGTCGAGGGCGTCTACGGACGTGTCGGTCGCGTGAATATCCGCCTCGGGCAGCAATAGCGCCAGCGAAACCGCTATGCATCCGCACCCCGTGCCCATATCCACTATTGTGCGGGTTCCGTTCGCCCGGGCGGCTTCGACTGCATGGCAGACGAGCGTCTCGGTCTCGGGTCGGGGGATCAATGCGCGCCTGTCCACCCGGAACGTGAACCCCATGAATTCCTTCTTGCCGATAATATATGCGACGGGTTCGCCCTTGAGCCGCATGGATATGCGGGAGAAATACTCGGCGCGA
>CBFDAY010000559.1:0-1586 GCA_965602895.1 uncultured bacterium | reverse complement strand
CGATAAGGGAAGGCATCGACAAGGAAGAGGCCGAAACCACCAAGGCAAAGCTCGAAGCGGTCGGCGCCACAATAGAAATCAAGTAGCTTTCTCCCCAATCCGCCGCAGCGTCTCGGGTGGATTCGGACAATCATCGTCAAGCTGCGGCGCAGGTGTGTTATGCGCCCGTGCGGAGGCCATCCGCGGAACGAAGTCGAGCGGCCTCCCCGAGGGACGCTCCACTTAGCCTGTTGAAACATCCCGGTGACATAATGGAAACGCCGTCGCTAATCATATTTCTCGCCACAGCTCGACTGCGGAGGCCGACATGTCTGTGATGGTTTACAATACCCTGACCCGCGAAAAGGGACCGCTCGAGCCCATCGAGTCGGGAAAGGTCGGGATATATACGTGCGGACCGACCGTTTATAATTTCATCCACATCGGCAACGCCCGCGCTTTCGTGATGTTCGACGTCGTCCGCCGCTACCTTCAATACAGGGGATACGCGGTCACGTACGTCCAGAACATCACGGACGTCGAAGACAAGATCATCAAAAAGGCAAACGAAGAGGGCGTTTCGGCCGAGGAAATCGCCGAAAGATACACGCAATACTACTTCGAGGACGCCGACGCCCTGGGAATACGGCGGGCCGACCACCATCCAAAAGCGACCGAGCTTATCCCGGAGATGATCGCGCTTGTGGAAACCCTCCTCGAAAAAGGGTACGCCTACGAGGTCGAAGGCGACGTTTTCTACGACCTTTCGAAATTCGAGAACTACGGCCGGCTCTCGCACCAGAACCTCGACGAACTGATGGAGGGGGTACGCATCGAGGTCGATTCGCGCCTTCATCATCCGCTTGATTTCGCGCTGTGGAAATCGGCCAAGCCCGGCGAGCCCAGTTGGGACAGCCCTTGGGGCAAGGGCAGGCCGGGATGGCACATCGAGTGCTCGGTCATGTCGAGCAAATACCTCGGCGATGACTTTGACATCCACTGCGGCGGGCACGACCTGATTTTCCCTCACCACGAGAACGAGATTGCTCAAAGCTGCGCGGCAACGGGCAAGGGCTTCGCGAAGGTGTGGCTGCACAACGGCTACCTGAATATCGGCGGTACCAAGATGTCGAAATCTCTCGGCAATGTAACGCTCGTTCGGGAGATTCTCAAGACGACAAAGCCCGAGGTCGTCCGCCATTTCCTGCTTTCGGCCCATTACCGCAAACCCATAGATTACAACGAGAACTCATTTGACGAATCCGAGTCTGCGCTGCAGAGGGTGTACACGGCGCTGGAGAAAGCCGAGCGCCAGGCCGGTCTGCTGGAAAAGAAGCCGAAGATCCCGGGTTCGGACGAAGTTTCGCTCGATGAGTTGCGAAAAGGACTGGCGTCCGAGTTCGAGGAGGCCATGGACGACGACTTCAACACGCCCAGAGCCATGGCCGCTTTCTTCGATACCGTCAGAAGCCTCAATAAGACCCTCGATGGACCCGAGGCATGGAAATGCAGGCCGGAGGAGCTTCGCGCGGTCGTCGAGGACATCCGAAGGCTGGGCGCCGTGGTGGGACTTTTCCAGCAAGGGACCGCCGGAGCGGATTCGGGCC
>CBFDAY010000558.1:0-1592 GCA_965602895.1 uncultured bacterium | reverse complement strand
TTTTCTGACGAACCGCAACTCGGACGGCTCTTGGACCCGCTCGCCATTCAGCACCTTTGCAACGTTGGCCATGGCGACCGGCCGGTCGCCTTTGTGCGCGATGGAAAAAACATCGAAATCCTCGCTCATCACTTCCTCGGGCGTGTACCCTGCAAGCAAATAGAAGAGCTGGTTTGCGAACCTGATGCGGGAATCCTGGAAAATGATAACCGGGCTGAGAAAGTTCTCGACAAGTGTCCTGTAGCGCTCCTCCGACTCCTCGAGTTGCCTTATCAACTCCTGTTTCGCGGCTTGATCTTGGGGATACTCCCGGTCGGCCGTTCTGCCGATTTTGCGGGTGTAAAGAAGGCGACCCACTGTCAAGAGGAGGATCACATTGGCGAGAGCCAGCAGCGGGACCATGACGCCGCCCCGGACGAGGTAGACGGCGGCGATAGCCGCGACCGGAGCAATCGCGGCGAACAGTATAATCGCGAGCAGTAAGACGGACTTTTCGACCCTATTAATAATGCCCAAGAAGATGTTCCCCCTGGCGCGCATGGCATTATATTTCCATGCTTGCGAATGCACTAAGCCGTATACGGCAGCCCCCTTGCGAGACCCACCTCTCCTCACCGCATGGGTTGTGCAAGGTTTGTGCCAGCATCGAAATCAAACCGAAACTGCCTTCTGGCGGCCCATTTTGCCAATATTTGCGGGGTTAATTGAGCCGGGAGGGGACTGGATATGTCCAATTTTGTACTTGACACGCGCACGCTCGATTCCTTAATATGCCCACACAAAAGCGCGCAAGGGCTGCGGATCGGCTTTGACCGGCAAAAAGATAACGGATGGTGAGTTCCGGCAAGATGAGAGGAGATGTTCTCATGGATAAGAACCCCTTCAACCTTCAAGATCAGGTCGCAATCGTCACCGGCGGCGGCACGGGCATCGGCAGGGCAATCTCGGAGGCCCTTGCCCAATCGGGCGCGCATGTGGCAATTTGCAGCCGGAGCATGGAGCATTTGGAGCCCACCGTCAGGAAGATAGAAGAGCTCGGCAGGGACGCGCTGGCCGTCGCGTGCGACGTGCGCAAGGAGGAGCAGGTAAAGGACGTCGTCGAGAAAACCGTCGAGAAGTTCGGGAAGCTGGATATACTTGTGAACAACGCGGGCGCAAGCTTTGTGTGCCCGATTGAGGACGTCAGCCTGAACGGCTGGAACGCGATATTCGGCATAAACGCCGCCGGCACTTTTCTATTTTCGAAGATCGCATGCCGGGAGATAAAGAAACAGGGCAAGGGCACGATCATCAATATAGCCTCGATCGCGGGCAGGGACGGCGCCCCCATGATGGCCGCGTACGGCGCGGCCAAAGCCGCCGTCATCAATTTCACCAAGGCGCTGGCGGTCGAGTTCGCGCAATACAATGTCAGGGTGAACTGCATCGCCCCCGGCATGATAATCACCGAGGCCGTTCAGCAGCAGATGGGCGTCTCGCCCGAATCGACCAGGGATCGCTTTGCCAACGTGCCGATTCCGCGCTGGGGCAACCCCGAAGAAATTGCCTGGCCGGCCGTCTTCCTCGCCTCCGAGGCTTCGAGCTACATGACC
>CBFDAY010000557.1:0-1598 GCA_965602895.1 uncultured bacterium | reverse complement strand
AGAGCAAGGCCAAGAGACGGCAGCTCCTGGACGAGGCCAGACAGCAGGTTTATATGGTTCTACACTGGCTCGGACAGTTTGACAGCTCGGGCGACATGATATCTAACGGCGCCAGAACCTGCCAGGTTTCGGGAACCGGTATTGCAATGGACCTCGCTGCGATGCTCGGAGAGGCCGGGGAACGAGCAATCGGAGCGGAAACGGAAAGCGAACGGGAAGCGCTTCGCAACAGGCAACTGAGCGATATTTAGGCAAACACCGCGCTCTTGAACGCACGGTGAAGGTGTGCGATATCCGTGGCGTGCGAAACTCCTTGCCGGCAGTCACGATGAAAACTTGCGCCGTAACCTGGTCCGGCAATTGTATTCGGGGCTCTTTACTGAAGTCACGCCGTGGGGTATAATGCGGTTGCCTCAAGGAATCCTGCCTTGGTAAGGCCTTGCCCTGGAATCGCCACCGGCGGTCGTAACAATTTCCAGAAAACATATTGCGTTCGCCGAAAGGCGAATGACTGAGGTGCACTAGCTATGGCTAAAACTCGCAACCGCGAAGAACTTGAATCGCTGACAGTTGCGCAACTAAGAAAGCTGGCGAAAGAAGCCGGCCTGAATAACTACACAAAGATGCGCAAGAGCGAACTTGTCGAGAAACTGTCGCCGGCGGCGGAAGAGCATCCACGGCGGGTCGTCGCGCAGTTCGAGTCGTTACCCGCTAACGTGGATCTTGAAGCGAACGGCGTTCGCGGCAAGACCGCGCCCGATAGCGGATTCCCCCTCGGCCTGCGGGGCAACTCCGGCCGTCCTCCCGTCCGTCAGGACTCCAATCTCAACTCCCGCGTCGAGACAGCCCGGGGTGCAGGAGGTGCCGCCCCCCGCCGCCCGCTGAAAGAAGAAATGTTGCGCGCGCGGAGTTCCCGTGCGCGGTCGCGCAGCGCCGAGCCGGAGAAGAAGGTCGAGATGGTCAGGCCTCCCGCCAAGGAAGCCGCTGCTCCGGTCAGGGAGGACCACGAAACCCGACGCCGCGAGTCTCGATCCGCGAAGCGACGCGAACGGGGACAGGAACCGCACGACGCGTCGTCAATGCAGACCGACCTTGATCAGTCCTACTTCCAGAAAGGCGTGCTCGACATCGTATCCGACAGCAACTACGGCTTCATCCGGCAGCGGGCTTTCCATATGGGCGAGGACGATATCTACATCTCCATGTCGCAGATCAAGAAGTTCAGCCTGCGCACAGGTGACGTGGTTAGCGGGTACGTTCGTCCTCCACGCGACGGCGAGCGTTATCCCAGCATGGTCAAAATAGAGGCGATCAACGACCGTCCGCCGGACGAAAGCCGAAACCGCGTCGCATTCGAAACCCTCACGCCCATCTACCCCGACCACCGCCTGTTCTTAGAAAGCGACCCCAAAGACGCCTCGACCCGCCTGATCGATCTCTTCGCGCCGGTGGGTCTGGGGACCCGCGGCATCATCGTCGCCAAGCCCAAGGCCGGCAAGACGATAATGCTCAAGAAAATCGCCAACTCCATCGCGCAGAACCATCCGGACGTTGACCTTATTGCGGTACTGATCGACGAACGGCCGGAGGAAGTCACG
>CBFDAY010000556.1:0-1599 GCA_965602895.1 uncultured bacterium | reverse complement strand
GGAACCGCCCTTCCCCGATGCGCCGGAATCATCCCGACGGTACAGAATCGTCCGATTAATGTACGTCGCTCGCCAATTTTCGTGGCCCTTCCCGAGGCGGATGTCGGGTCCGCTATTGCCGGAGCCGACTCGACCGCTATCAGTCCTCATTTCTCATATCATCGGCAGCCGAGCCATATCTAATGTGATTCCAATATGTTACAAGGTCTCAGCCAAGGTTTCAAGTGGAGCCGCATGCCAAATGAGCGCTTCCGCAAAGTCGATGCCTCTCCACGTCTTTGCCTGTCGTCGGGGTTGGTATGGATATTGCTCCATATCGCTCCGGCGTTATCCGTGTGTATGAATGCCGCTTGTGGCAGGAGGTGAACCGAGTGCTGTCCAAACACGGCGATGATAATGAGCGCCAGGATGTGAAGCTGCTGAAAAGGCTGAAAGAAGACCTGCGCGTTCTCGAAACCTCATGGCAGAACAAAAGTCTGCATGCCAAAAAGGTGCTGAGACATTTTCTGGAAATCGTCGACTCGATCTCCGAAATCGCCCGAGTCGAATCGATCGAACCTGCCGAAGTTGTCTGCGACGACCTGAAGGAATACCTCGCGTGGGTCGCCGACGGCCGGGCGAGCCTCGGAGAACGCTCATGGATGACGGCGTTGGAATTGATTGACCTGGTGAGCGATTCGCTCGGCAACGGGTCCGCGGCGTCCGACAGCCTGGAAAAGTTGATAACACGCTGGAAGGAAGAAACCGCCCCCATGGTGTCTCCGGCGAAAGAACCCCCTAAAGCGCCGGGCCTGCAGGCGCCTCCATCATGGGAGACTTTCAGCAATCCGAAAATGCCTGGTCTGGAGGAAGATGATATGTCGGAGATAAGAGAAACAGACGCGCAAGAACTCTTGCAAAAGGCCCAAGAGGCCCTGTCGTCCGGAGACGGCGAAGGCGCAAAAGAACTCGCCCTCAAAGCGGCCGGAATAATTGCCAAAGCAGAAACCGAAGAGAGGCAGAAAAGGGAAAAAGACCTTCGGGATGCGCTCGAAGAGACGACCCGGGAAGAGTCGGAGGTCGAGCAATCGCTGAACCACGCCAGGAAGGAAATAGGCGAGCGCGAGGAAGGACTCAACGCGCTCACCGAGCGCCTGTCTCAAGCCCAATCCGCGCTCGACGGGCGCGAGGCCGCATGCAAAGAGATCCGAGGGGAAATCGACGAGATCGAAACCGAAATGGCGTCAATCAAGGAAAAACACAAACAACTGCTCGATCGTCTTCAGGAAGTGCTCCCCGCGCGCGACGCGGCCGAGCGCGAATGCGCCAGGATCAAGGCTGAATATGGAAATATGCCCGACGAGATCGAGAATTTGCGCGATAAAAAGCAAGGGCTGGAGCATCAACTGGAACTGATACGCAAACAAAAAGCCGAAACCGAGGCGAAGCTGGTAAAACTCTCGGAAGGAATTACGGTGTAAAACACCCTTATCATAGTCTGGCCTCCAGACTTGGAAGCACAACCACATTCGCCAGGGCCTGCCCGCCCAAACGAAGGCCCCAAGCGAATTCGCTTTCCCGGCAGCCGGCTTCATCGGCAAGCCGGCCCTCGCATCTCAC
>CBFDAY010000555.1:0-1603 GCA_965602895.1 uncultured bacterium | reverse complement strand
ACATGAAGAATCTGAGCACGGTCTATCTGCTGGCGCCGACGAGCACCGACGACCGGGTTGAACTGATCTCGCGCTTCAGCACCGGGTTCATCTATTATGTGTCGCGGGAGGGCGTGACCGGGATACAGGAGAAAATGGCCGGCGGCATTTCTTCCATGGTCGAAAAGATCAGGGAGCGCTCCGACAGTCCCGTGGCCGTCGGGTTCGGGATATCGACCCCGGAGTTGGCCGCAGAGGTGGCCTCGTATGCGGATGCCGTCGTGGTCGGCTCGGCCATCGTCAAACAAATTGAGGAGAAAGGGTCCGACCCGGACCTCGTCGAACGGGTTTCGGATTTTGTCTCCCGACTCGTGAAGGCGGTTAAGACATGACGCAGAAGTTTGACAAAAAGTTTGCCGGATTGGCTGTCGAGAGCGCGCTTGCAGCCGGCGCCGCCGACGCTGAGGCGTTTCTGCTGCGGTCGAGTTCGACAACCGCCGAGGTGAGCGGGGGAGAGGTCGAGAGCGCGAAAGTCCATGACAGCTCGGGCCTCGGTGTGCGTGTGCTGGTGGGGAACCGCCTCGGATTCGCACATACATCCGACATAAGCGATTCCGGAATCAAGCAGGCCGCGGCAGACGCCGTCGCCAACGCCGAGCCGAGTTTTCCGGACCCGCATAACAGGTTTCCGGCGTCCGTCGGCACCTATCCGAAATTGAAGGCGACGCTCGATCCGGAGCTTGTCGCCGGCAAGGTCGGCCTTGATGACCGAATCGAGCGGGCAATGGCCATGGAGTCCGCGGCGCGTGGGTATGATGCGAGAGTGACGAAGGTTCGCCAGTCTACCGTATCGGACACATACTATGAGGTATATCTCAAGAACAGTAAGGGCATCGAACTCTACCACAGGGCCACGTCCTGTTCCGCCAGCATCCTTGCGGTCGCTGAGGCCGACGGCGACGCGCAAATGGGATGGGATTTCGACTTTTCGTTCCGCTTTAAGGATCTGGATGTTGAGCCGGTGGGACGAAGCGCGGGACAGCGCGCCGTCGATCTGCTCGGCGCAAAACAGATCGAGACCGCGACCGTTCCTGTGATCCTCGATTCGCCGGTGGCGTCCGAATTCGTGGGAGCGGTGGGCCATGCGCTCCTGGCCGATCAGGTGCAGAAGCGCAAGGCCCTGTTTGCCGATAAGGTCGGCCAGAGCGTTGCGAGCGCCCATGTGACGCTCATCGATGACGGCGCATTCGAGAAGGGGGTCGCGCCCAGCCCGTTCGACGGCGAGGGAGTGCCGTCGCAGAGAACCGTGCTGGTCGAGGCCGGCATTCTCGGAGGATTTCTTCACAATACCTATACCGCGGACAAGGACGGCGTGGAATCTACCGGCAATGGGACGCGCTCTTCATACGCGATGCTGCCGGAGGTCGGCGTGTCGAACTGCTATCTCGTTCCGGGTACCACCGCGCGCGCCGAATTAATAGAGGGCTGCGACCGCGCGTATCTCGTGACTGACGTGATGGGAATGCATACGGTCGATATGGTTTCGGGCGATTTCTCGGTCGGTGCAAGCGGCCTGTGGATAGAGGGCGGCAAGGTGAAGCATCCGGTCAGGGAAACGACGATT
>CBFDAY010000554.1:0-1603 GCA_965602895.1 uncultured bacterium | reverse complement strand
GAAAATGTGCGCGGGCTATCGGATTATCTTTTCAAACGGCTCGAAGAGATGAAGCGAAAACACGGTTTCATCAAGGAAGTTCGGGGATTGGGAATGCTCATCGGCATCGAGTTCGATTCGGCGGTGAAAAAAGTCGTCGCAGATTGCGCCGGGCGCGGCCTGATAGTGGGCACGGCAGGAGAGAAAGTCCTGAGGTTGCTGCCTCCGCTCACAACGACAAAAGAGGAAATAGACGAAGCGCTGGGCGTCATCGAATCCGTGCTGGAGGAGTTTGAAAATGAAAGCGCTTAAGCATAAGGACATCATCTCCATTTTTGATCTGTCCGGAGAGGGAATACATGAAATCATGTCTCTTACCGCCACGTTGAAGGGGCGACTGAAAGAGAAAGAACTGTTTTCCCCTCTTGCGGGCAAGACACTCGCCATGATTTTCGAGAAACCCAGTCTGCGCACGCGCGTCACGTTTGAAACCGGCATGACCCAACTCGGCGGACACGCCATTTTCCTGTCCCCCAACGACATAGACATGGGAGTGCGCGAGTCCGTGGCCGACACCGCGCGCAACCTTGAGAGACTGGTCGATGGAATAATGGCGCGGACATTTTCGCACGACATCGTCGTTAACCTGGCGCAGGAAGCTAGCGTCCCCGTGATAAACGGCCTTACCGACAGGCTTCATCCTTGCCAGGGGCTGACCGATTGCTTCACGATTCAGGAAAAACTTGGCGCGGTCTCCGGGGTCAAGCTGGCATTTCTGGGCGACGGCAACAACGTCGCACATTCCTTGATCTACGCTTCCGCGCGTCTCGGCATGGACTTTTCGATTGCATGTCCGCCCGGCTACGAGCCGCTTCCCGAGATCGTCCGCGAGGCCCAGTCAGAGGCCGAATCTGCAATCGTCGTGACTCACGACATCGTCGAGGCGCTCGATGGGGCGGATGTGGTCTACACCGACGCGTGGGCGAGCATGGGACAGGAAGAGGAGGCCGAGCGTCGCCGTGAGGCCTTTGCGCCATATCAGTTGAACAAGGCCGCGCTCGGGCTGGCGCGCCCGAACGCGCTCGTGATGCACTGCCTGCCCGCTCATCGCGGCGAAGAGATCACCGACGCCGTCATGGACGGCCCGCAGTCGATAGTGTTTGATCAGGCCGAAAACCGGTTGCACACGCAAAAGGCTATTCTGACGATGCTGATGGGCGACTGACCGGCCCATCGGATGCACTTCGATATTACGATCCGAAAAATTCTGTTGGACCGCTCCGGCGTCCTCGCCGGATTCGTGCATGTTCGTTGCGCCGGTCTCCGAAAGGGGCACACATGAAAAAAGATGTCAAAAAGATCGTTCTCGCTTATTCCGGCGGCCTTGACACATCGGCGATCCTCAGGTGGTTGCTCGACAACTACAACGCAGAGGTTGTCGCATTTGCCGCCGACCTGGGACAGGGCGAGGAACTCGAGCCGCTTGACGAAAAAGCCCGAAAGACAGGAGCCGGCAAGGTATACATCGAGGATCTGAAAGAGGAATTTGTCCGGGATTTCGTGTTCCCAGTGGTTAAGGCCAACCTGGTTTACGAGGGAACCTACCTCCTCGGCACATCCATCG
>CBFDAY010000553.1:0-1613 GCA_965602895.1 uncultured bacterium | reverse complement strand
GTGGAGATGGTCGCCTCTCACACGCAGTCGGATGTCTGCTCGGTGTATCTCTACAACAGTGAAAACCGCGAGCTCATCCTGCGTGCGACCCGGGGTCTGAATCCGGAAGCCGTTGGTAAGGTCCGTATGAAACTGGGCCAGGGGCTGACGGGCCTTGCGTTGAAAGAGCTTCGGCCCGTTTGTGAAAAAGATGCCGCACACAGCCCGAATTTCAAATTCTTCCCCGGTATTTTTGAAGAGCGATATCAGTCGTTACTTGCCGTTCCGATTGCACGCGGCATCTCGCGAATCGGCGTGTTGGTCCTTCAGCGCAAAGACGACCGGTGCTTCGATGAGTCCGACATCACGGCCCTGAAAGCGGCGGCCTCGCAGCTTGCCAATATCATCGAGAACGCCCGCTTCCTGATGGCGATGCATGAGCCACACGAGCAAGAGGCGAGGACGGCATTGCCGGAGGGGCTGGAATTCGTGAAGGGCGAGGTGGCCTCGGAGGGTTTTGCGTATGGCCCCGTCGTCGTTGCGGATAAGAAGAAGAATCTTGCCGCACTCATGCATCGAGACTTCGATGAGATGTTTACGCTGGCCGATTTCCATCAGGCCATTGCCAAGACGGCGAGGCAATTGGAACAGTTGCAGGAACGGGTTGGGCAGAAGCTTTCGGATGCGGCGTCGCTGATCTTTGCGGCGCATCTGGTGATTTTAAAGGACAAGTATTTTATCGACGGAGTGACGAAGCTGATTGAAAGCGGTGTCAATCCGCCGGTCGCCGTCGTGCGGATCGCCCGGGAGTATATGGAGAGTTTCGCGAGCAGTTCCAGCTCGTACATGCAGGAGAAAATGCAGGACATCGAGGATTTGATGGTCCGGCTGATGAAGAATCTGCTTCGCGAGACCGAAGATTTCAATGAGCTCAAGGGCCGGATTGTTTTGACCGGGGAGCTTTTCCCGTCCGATCTGCTCATCCTTTCGTCGGAAGAGGCGGCCGGGATCGTGCTGGTCGGGGGCACCGTGACGTCGCATCTGTCCATCCTTGCCCGTTCGCTGCGCATCCCGATGGTGGTGACCCATACGTACGAGCTTCTCGATCTTTCGGACCATACGCCCATTTTAGTGGATGCCGAGATCGGGAACGTGTATGTTGATCCTTCCGATGAGGTATTGGAGCGATTCGAGTCGCAGCAAAAAGCCCGGCTCGCGCTGGCCGAGCAGGAACATACGATGCAGCCGGAAACGACCACGCGGGACGGCACCCGCGTGCATCTTATGGCGAATATCAATCTGCTGGCCGACTTGAAGGTTGCGTGTGATATGCAGTGCGAGGGCGTCGGATTATACCGAACAGAATTTCCGTTTATGGTCCGCAGGAATCTGCCGACCGAGGCGGAGCAATTCATGATTTACAGCAAGCTTGTTGAGCTGATGAAGGGCAAGCCGGTGACGTTCCGAACGCTCGACGTCGGGGGCGACAAGGCCTTGTCCTATTACCACGAGATCAAGGAGCAGAATCCCGCGCTCGGTCTGCGGTCGATTCGTTTCTCGCTCCAGAACAAAACGGTATTCGCCGCGCAGAGTCGGGCGATGCTCCCCGCCGGCGCGGGGGGGGGGTTGGGGGT
>CBFDAY010000552.1:0-1617 GCA_965602895.1 uncultured bacterium | reverse complement strand
ACTCGCCGCTGTTCCAAAATCAAACACTTTATGGCCCTGATCCTTGATTGAGGGCCGCGATTGCGTTATAATTGACTCAAAGCTTGGAGTGCAAACCCCGAGGCTGAAATGTCCTATATTGGAGAAACCCAGGTGGCGCAGCTTTTACTCATCGAAAAAAACGCCAAATATTGCTCAAGTCTGCAGCGGGAACTGGATAATGCCGGCCATGAGACTATCACCGCGCTCAGCCGGGAAGAAGCGCTGAAAAAACTGGCCCTCGCGCGCGACTACGAGGTCGTCATCCTCGATATGGAAGTGCTGCGGGAGGGTGGTTTGGACCTCATCAGCTATATAAAGCAGACGCAGCCCACGTGCGAGATACTGATAATCACGAGCATAGAAGACATAGAGGCGGCCGTAAAGGCTTTGCGGCGTGGGGCTTACATGTACTTCGTCAAGCCCGTCGACATCGGCGATCTGCTGCACGGGGTGGACAGCGCGCTGAAGAACCTGAAAAAATCGATGGCGTTTCGCGAGTACGAGCGCTCGGCCTTCATCGATATGATGGGTGACAGCCCCATGATTCGCCGGATGATCAATCTTGCCACCAAGGTCGCGCCGACCGACAGCACTGTCCTCTTGCTCGGCGAAAGCGGCACCGGCAAGGAGATAATCGCCGAGTATATTCACCGGATGAGTAACAGGTACGACAAGGCGTTTTCCGCATTAAATTGCAGCGCGCTCCCCGACACCCTGCTCGAAAGCGAGCTTTTCGGCTATGCCAGGGGGGCGTTCACCGGCGCCGTCAGCGACAGGCGGGGACTCTTCGAAGAGGCCAACCGCGGCACGATCTTCCTCGACGAAATCGGCGATATACCTCTCATGACGCAGGTCAAGCTGTTGAGAGTGTTGCAGAACCGCGAGATCCGCCGCATCGGGGAAAACAAGATAATCAAGATAGACGTCCGCATCATCGCCGCCACCAACCAGGACCTCGTCGTCGCGATAGCGGAAAAAAAGTTTCGCGAAGACCTGTTCTTCCGCCTGAACGTAATACAGATTCGGATTCCCCCGCTCCGCGAGAGGATGGACTCGCTTCCATCTCTTGTCCGGTATATGATCTCGAAGTTCAATCGCCGGTTCAACCGGAGCATTCGCGACATGGATCGGCAGGCCCAATTCGTTCTCGCGAATTACAACTATCCGGGCAACGTGCGTGAGCTCGAGAACATAATCGAACACGCGGTGATAATGGCCGAAGACGACGTCATCCGCGCATCCAATCTTCCGGACTACATGCAGTCAATAGAAAAACCCATGCTCGCCCTGCCCGAGGGTATGGAAGAGGCCGTGGCTGTGGCCGCACACGAGGCGGAAACGAGCGAGCCGGAATTCATTTCGCTCGCCGAAATGGAAAAGCGGTTGATAACCGAAACATTGATCAAATGCGACGGCAATCAGACGCTCGCCGCCCAAAAGCTCGGTATCTCACGCTCAACCCTCTGGCGCAAAATGAAAGAGTATGAGATAAGGACCTCTTTTACATCCGAAGAGGCGACCGCAGGCTGATGCGATATATGGACAATGCTTATCCGCCACGCGAAGCTTGTCCTCGGCTCCGATCGGGGAGCGGGA
>CBFDAY010000551.1:0-1618 GCA_965602895.1 uncultured bacterium | reverse complement strand
ATTCAGTGCGTTTTCAGCCCGAATTATAGCCAAGCCTGGAAGGTATGTCAAAACGACGGAGAAAAGGCAAACGGGATAAGTGTAATTTCTGCGGGCAACAAATATTAAATCTCTTATGGCGCTGCGGCTGATTTCGGAATTTTACCAATTGTCGCGTGCGGCTGCCCTGCTTTAGTATTTCGTCCGGATTTCGTAGCGTTCGGCGAGGCGGCTGTTGATCTTTTCGGTGTGCTCGTAGCCTCGGGTCTCGAGATAGAGGGTGACGAATGTCTTGCCGAAGGGGGCTTTTGCAGACGTGCGGTTGTGCTCGACGGTGAGCACGTTGGCCTCCAGGCGCGCGACCTCTCCCAGCAGTGCGTGCAGCGAGCCGGGCATGTCGTCGAGCGCGAGTTCGATGGTCATGAACCTTCCCGATTTCGCCAGGCCGCTGTCGATGATCTTGCCGAGCATGTTGACGTCGATGTTGCCTCCGCTGAGCGCGAGGATGACGTTTTTGCCGCGGGCCACGCCCTTGCGATACAGCAGCGCCGCCAGCGGCGCGGCGCCCGCGCCTTCGACTACGATCTTGCCTTTTTCCAACAGCATCAGAACGGCGGCCGCGATTTCGTCCTCGTCAACGGTGACGACTTCGTCCACCAGCCGCTGAATTATGGGAAAGGTGATCTCGCCCACCTGTTTGACGGCGATACCGTCGGCGATCGTGTCGACCGAGTCCAGCCGCATGGGTCCGCCTTTTTCGAGCGCGGCCTTTGTCGAGGCGGCGCCGGCTGCCTCGACGCCTACGATTTTCACCCCTGGTTTCATCGCCTTTATCGCGGTGGCGATTCCCGAGATCAGCCCGCCTCCGCCGATGGAGACGATCACGGTGTCGACCTCCGGCCATTGCTCGACGATGTCGATTCCCATGCTTCCCTGGCCGGCGATCACGTCGGGGTCGTCGAAGGGATGAACGAACGTCGCCCCCGTCTCGCGCTGAAGGCCCAGAGCATAATCGGCCGCCTCATCAAAGCTGTTGCCCTCGAGAATGACTCTTGCGGGATACACGCGCATGGCCTCCAGCTTCGCCAGCGACGTGGCTCGCGGCATGACGATTGCGGCTTCGATCCCAGCCTCCTTTGCGGCGTGGGCGACACCCTGCGCGTGGTTGCCGGCCGAGACCGCTATGATTCCCTTTTGTTTCTCGGCCGGTGTCAGAAGCGCGATCTTGTTTGTGGCGCCGCGTATCTTGAACGAGCCGGTCTTTTGCAGGTTCTCCGGGTCGAGCCTGACGTGGAGGCCGGTGAGGGAGCTGATGGAGGTCGTCTCCATCAATGATGTCTCGTATATGGCCCCCTTTATGCGCTCACGCGCCTCGGATATCATCTGCAAGGTCACAGTCATCTCTTCGATTCTCCCGCGATCTTCAATCGCATATGATGGGGACATCCCGAAGGGCCGCGGCGCCGAATGGCGGGGATATGCCCCCCGGATTGTTCCGCATCCATTACATATAAGAATATCGCCAGGAACGGGGATTATTCAAGAGAAATCCGGACCGTCCGCATAAAACGATGGGAAGACCCGAAGGTGCGTCCGCTCTTTATTTTGCGATTGTGGAGACAATTGACGCCCGGGGCGC
>CBFDAY010000550.1:0-1623 GCA_965602895.1 uncultured bacterium | reverse complement strand
TGGCCTGGTTTTGGGTGTGGATGTCGGCACCGGCAGCGTGCGCGCGGGATTGTTCGATCTCAAGGGGAAGATGCTCGGGGTGGGAGAGCGCCCGATAAAAACCTTCAAGCCGAAGCCCGTTTTTGTCGAGCAATGGTCCGTGGCAATCTGGCGCGCCGCCGGGCGCGCGATTCGGCAGGCGCTCCGAAAGGCCTCCGCGAAGCCGCAGGACGTCGCAGGACTGAGTTTCGACGCGACGTGCTCGCTCGTGGCGCTCGACGCGGCGGATAGGCCGATTACGGTCTCGCCCACGGGCAGAGCCGAGCAGAACATCATCGTGTGGATGGACCATCGGGCGACCGATCAGACCGAGAGAATCAACGCGACGCGCCACAGAGTGCTCAGATACGTCGGCGGCAAGCTTTCGCCCGAGCAGGAACCGCCGAAGCTCCTATGGATAAAGGAAAAGCTGCCACGCACCTGGAAAAAGGCGACGAAATTCCTCGACCTGGCCGATTTCATGGTTTATGCCGCGACCGGAAGCAATGTGCGCAGCCTCTGCACCGTTGTCTGCAAGTGGACGTATATGGGCCACGAGCGCAAGCACGGCCGCTGGGATATGTCCTTTTTCAGACAGGCGGGACTCGATGACCTGTTTGAAAGCGACAGGGCCGGCGCGTCGGTCCGGCCAATGGGCACATTTGCAGGCCCGCTGACCGACGCGGCCGCAAAGGCGCTCGGCCTGCGCGCCGGTATCGCGGTGGGCGTCGGAATAATAGACGCGCACGCAGGCGGGGTCGGGGTGCTGGGGTCCGCGCTGAAAGGCGGAGGCGCCGGTTCGGTCGAGCGGGTGCTTGCGCTTATCGGCGGCACTTCATCCTGCCACATGGCGACGACCTCGAAGCGGGTGTTTGTCAAAGGAGTTTGGGGGCCTTACTATGGGGCGATGATTCCCGGCATGTGGCTGCTCGAGGGCGGTCAGAGCGCCACCGGCGGGCTCATCGACCACGTCATATCCGACAGCGCGGCCGCGGGTGAGCTTGCCAGACTCGCAAAGAAGCAGGGCAAGACTCCGTATGAAATACTGAATGCAACGGTCAAGCGTATTATGCGGCGCGAGAAGAAGGGGCCGGAAATCACGAGGGAACTGCATGTGCTGCCGTACTATCACGGCAATCGCTCGCCGAACGCCGACCCATACGCGCGCGGGATGGTCGACGGCCTCTCGCTCGACCAGTCCCTGGAAACCCTGGCGATGCAATACTATGCGACTGTCCAGGCCGTCGCGTACGGCACGCGCCATATAATCGAGGCGCTGAACTCGAAGGGGTTGTCCATCAGCAGGATTCACGCGTGCGGCGGCGGGACGAAGAATCCGCTATGGCTGCAGGAGCACGCGGACATTACCGGCTGCGATATTGTGCTTCCCCGGGAGCCCGAGGCGATGCTGCTGGGAACTGCAATGCTTGCGGCGGTGGGCGCGGGCGAATATCCGTCGGTGAGCGATGCGATGGCCGCGATGGGACACGGCGGGAAGACCATTCGGGCCGACTCTTCCACGAAGGCCTATCACGACGCCAAGTATGGCATATTCCGAAATATGTACGCGTATCAGCTCGATCATCGCCGCAAAATGGCGGAATT
>CBFDAY010000549.1:0-1639 GCA_965602895.1 uncultured bacterium | reverse complement strand
CCACAGCCCCGACGGGCAGATTCACCATTACGGCAACGCGCGCTTCGGGACCGATTACGGCGGCGAGCAGTTCGCGATGGCTCGCAAGCTGCCTGAGTCGGCATACAACCGGACATTCATTGTCAATCCATACCACATGAAGATAGATACCGAGTATTTCGCGCCGCCGGAAAAGGCGCTCGTTTTCAAGACATGGGAGCAGGCGGTCGGGGCCCTGCAAAAAGACTACGGCGACGGCGCCAAAGTGGCGGTGTATCCGTGCTCCTCAATCCAGTGCCCTCCGTTCCCCGAGGATTACTGAGGCGATGGTTTACTTCGAGGCGAGGAGATGACATGAGCGGAAGAACATGTGTTGAGGCATTGAAGAAAGCCGTCGCGCTCTTGCCGGGCCTGCTTATTATCCTGAACCTGTCCACTCGCAACGCGTTTGCTTTGGAAGGACATGAAAAGAAAAGCTTCCTTAAAGCAGACGCTGAATGGGCGTTCTACAGCTTCGTCGATAAGTGTTACAAGTATTTCAAACTGCCGTTCATGGAGGTGGAAAACGGCACGCCGGATCGCTATGACAAGATCACGGTCGAAAAAAATGCGACCATCCCCATGCGCGACGGCGTCTGCCTGTATGCGAATATCTATAAGCCAAAGGCCGAGGGCAAGTTTCCGGTTATATTGACGAGGCTGCCCTACGGCAAGGACGAATACTACTGCTGGATGCCCGCCATCGGGAAGCTCTGGGCCAAGAAAGGATACATATTTGTCGTCCAGGACGTCAGGGGAAAGTTCTGTTCCGAAGGCAAGTTTGAGCCTCTCTTGAATGAAGTCGACGACGGATACGACACGCTCGACTGGATAGCCAAGCAGTCGTGGTGCGACGGCAACATCGGCATGGAGGGCGAATCCTATTATGGCTACACGACCTGGGCGGCGGCGACAACCGGCCATCCGAACCTCAAGTGCGTCTCGCCGATGAACACGGCGCTGGATTTCCATGTCGCAACCTTTCAAAACGGCGCGCTCACTCTGCAGACCATGGGAACCTATCCTATCCTGATGCACGGGAAGACATATCAGAACATCCTGCGCCTCGATCCCTTTCATCTTCCCCTGCTCTCGCTGGACGACGCCGCGGGCATTCCCAGCCCACGCTACGACGACCTGCTCAAGCATCCGTTTCGAGACGATGTCACGGAGAGCTACAATCTTCGCAACAAGTTCGACAGGTTTGACATTCCCATCCTTGTGCTGGCAGGCTGGTACGACGTCTTCCTCAAAACGACTATCGATGATTGGGCGGAGATAAGAAGGATAAACGAAAATACCGAGCACGGAGGAGAACAGTGGCTCGTCGTCGGGCCCATAGACCACGAGTCCACCACGGAATATACAAATAGAATCGGTCGACTCGATATCGGCGACAAAAGTTCGACAACCCGATGGGAGGTAAAGCAAGCGTTCTTCGATCATTTTTTGAAAGGAATCGACAACGGCTTTGAAAAAACCCCGCCGGTTCGCATATTCGTCATCGGCAACAACGATTGGAGATACGAAGATGAATGGCCGCCGGCCGGAACCGAATATGTGAAACACTACTTCCATAGCGGCGGAAAGGCGAATACGCTTGAGGGAAACGGCAAGCTCG
>CBFDAY010000548.1:0-1658 GCA_965602895.1 uncultured bacterium | reverse complement strand
CGCGCCGAACAGCGCCTGGCACTCGCTCGCCAAAGTGTGGCGCACTCCCGGCGAGGGCGAAGCATGGATGGATGCGCTCACATTCGAGTTTTTCCGCGAAGGCATGCGAGGCAATAACCCGAAGATGCCGGAGGAGGCTGTCAGGGAATACTGGAAGACATTTGCAACACCCGAGCGCCACGCGGCCAAGCTCGCGCTTTATCGCTCGGGCGACCTGGAAAAACTAAAGCCATATGACGGCAGACTCGGCGAGATTGAGTGTCCGACGCTGATCGTTTGGGGCGAGAAAGATGTCTTCCTGCCGCTTGCGGCGGCCCATAGATTCAAAGAAGAAATACCGAATTCGGAACTGAAGATATTATCCGGAGCCGGCCACTTCCTGTGGGAGGAAGAACCCGAGGAGACCGCCGGGCTCGTGCGAAAATTTTTGGTCGAGAACTAGACTGCGCTACTCCCGCTCCTGCCGCCTCAATGCGGCAGGAGCCCGGAAACGAGAGGAGATATCTGCCGAATGGATTTTCAAACTGAGTACGATGTAATAGCGGTCGGCGCCGGCGTAGCGGGGCTGGCCGCCGGCGCCGCCTCGGCCCGTGCAGGCGCGACGACGCTCGTCATTGACGCCGCGAACGAGATCGCCCGCAAAGTCAAAGGCGAAGTCATCAGGCGCGAGAACACGATAATCGAGAAGGTGCTCAGGAAGCCTATCCCGCCTGCGCTGGTCAACGGCACGAGCAAGCGTCGAAGGATTATCAGCCCATCTTGCAACAAGCAGATGCTGCTCGAGCCCAAGGTCGAATCGCTGCTGATCGAGTATCGCCCTTTCATGCACGAAGTCGCAAGGGCGTGCGTAGAGGCCGGCGCGACGCTCGCACTGAACACCAGGGCCGACGAGCTTGTCCTGAACGAGCGCGAGGAAGTCTGCGGCCTGAAATGCACGGCGCCGGGCGGAGAAAAGATCACGCTGGGCAGCAAAGCGCTGGTGGCGGCCAATGGCCACAGCTCGAGGCTGCGCGAGCAGGCGAAACTGGACAGGCCCAACATTTGCGCCGCCTACAAAGTCGTCGTCGAAGGCGCCGACATCCCCGACGATGACGTGCTGGAGTTCATGTTGACAAACGACCCCGCAGGCGCGATATGGATTTTCCCCAAAGGCGGCGGCTCGGCCGAGTGCGGCATGACCATTTGGGATCAAAGCCCCGAAGCGCAAAGCGCCGACCTTCCCGCCATGTGGGAAAAGCATCGGCGCGAGCACCCCGTTCTGAACAAGCGGCTGCGGGGCGCATCATATGTTCTGACCAGCGTCGACAGGCTGATCTTCGGCGGGCTCGTAGAGAATTTCGCGCGGCCCGGACTCGTTATGGTGGGCGACGCCGCCGGGCACGTCGGCGCAAAGGGCGCCTCGGGCATCCTCGCGGGACTGAGCATGGGATACAAAGCCGGAGAGTTCCTCGGCGCCTATACCGTGAAAGAAGGAAAGGTTGCCGACAAGGCCGCAATGGACCGCTGCATGGAAGCGATGAAGGATACCGACACATGGCGCATGCTCAAAGAAGAAGAAAAAGCCGGCGGCATGACCCGCGACTTCCTTTTCAAGATGCTCGGTACCAACGAAAAGATCGACAACGCCTGGGACGCAATCACCGAAATGGCACAGCAGT
>CBFDAY010000547.1:0-1661 GCA_965602895.1 uncultured bacterium | reverse complement strand
CAGGACAAAACCATTCCGGTAAGCTTTGCGTAGAGCGGGGCCTCCGGCCGGGCTGCACCCTTCGCCGGAAATACAGGACGCCATGCATTTGCGTGGTTGGGCAGGAGACTACGAGTTCCGAGCGACCCTTTTCCCGATGAGGCCCATGATGTCCTCTACGAGAAACTCATCGACCCGGGGTGAAGGATACCATCCGGCCTCGCGGGTGAATCCGCCCATCTCGTAATCCTCGGCGATCAGTTTCACGCTGATCTTCGTCTCGGCCGGACCGGCCGGTTCGAGCCTGATGTCGAGGACGGTCCTGTGGCGGAAGAAGACGAACCCGCTGACCTTCTCCATTGCGATGAACCTGCCTGCCTTGTCTATCGTATGGAGTTCCAGCCTTGCATCCTCCCTCAATACGGAAAGGGCGGCCTTGAAGGCGTCGTCAAAACCGGCAGGCAGCACCTTCGTCGCCGGCGGCGGATAGACGGGATATTCGGGCGCCGAGATGCAGGAAGCGAAAAGGACGGCGACCAGCAAGACCGCCGCCACCGCGCGAAGCGCTCTAATGTATGGAATGCGGACTGTACCCGTTAATACATGTGGCACTACTCGTTTCGATGATTTCATGGCTCTAATAATACGAAAGACCGCAGTATTAGTCAAGTAATACTCATTTGACATTTGCCGTGGTGTCATACTCTGTCATTCCCGCGAAGTTTGTCCTCGACCCTGATCGGGGGATCGGGGAGCGGGAATCCATTAGATTTCCCGGTCAAGCCGCCAAGCTTGCGCGACGGCCGCGTGGGTCGGGAGAAAGCTCTTACCGAGAAATCACGGGCAGCTCGATCGCCGAGGCATAGGCCTTGTTCCTCTGGACTTTCAGCGTCGGCGGAGGATCGGTCTTCATCAGGGTAAAGTGGTCCTTGTCCGCGCCGGCGACGGCCACCCGTATCGAATGCCCTTTCTTGAAAAGGTACGAGGTCGGCAGAAGATCGAAGACCAGCTCGGCCACCTCGCCCGGCGCGAGCGGCATCGCGTCCTTGCGCATATACGTGCGATAAGGCACGACGTGTGGATACGGCGGACTCTCGTCGCTGAGTTTTCTGTGAATCGCCCGCAACTGCCCCTCGGTTACGTATGCTGCGCCGCCGTCGGGGGCAACATCCTCGAGATACACGAAGAAGTTTCCGTCATCGGCCGTTGAAGACACGAACAGCCTGACGATCGGATGGCCGGTCACCTCGGTGTCCTCTTCGAGCGGGGTGGAAGTATATATGAGCAGCTTCTTGTTTTTCTCTGCCCAGCCGGTGTATTCAATTGTCTTCCTATCGACGTTTACCAGCGAAACCCAGCGCGACTTCAGGTCGGTGCCGGCCGTGTAGTCGACGACATATGTGTCGGCGCCGTCGGATGCTTCGGGCCTGTCGAACGCAAGCTTGCTGTCGGTCGCGAAAAAGTATGTTCTGGTCTCCGATGCCAGCGGCCAGCTTTCGGCCTCCTTCCATTTTTCTTCGACCATCGTGTAGTAGTGAACGGGCGGCTCGTCCATGACCCCGTTTTCGATGCCCCTCAAGTGATAATCGAAAAATCTCAGCATCTCCGCGTCGAAATCGAACTCAGGCTTCCCGGCGTCGGGCCACCACGGGCGGATCTCTATGCTGTGGTCCCACGGGCCG
>CBFDAY010000546.1:0-1663 GCA_965602895.1 uncultured bacterium | reverse complement strand
GTCGCCCGATATTGCTCACCTTGCGCGGAACATAATATTTGCGCTTGAGGTTCTCGATGATCCGCGCCCCAACGAGTTCACCCAACTCGCGCTTGGATTCGGGAATGAATTCGATGACGGTGACCTCGAAGTTATTGGGCAGGAAACGCCACTGCTGAGGCGAATGAAACTTCACGCCCGGCCGGAAGAAGAGGGTCTCGTGCAGGTCGAGCGACAGCGAAGCTCGCAAATCGATCAGGTACTTCTTGATCGCTTTCGTCTCGGGCGGCAGGAACTCATCGGGGCGGCACCAGACGGAATTGACATCCTCCCACGTGCTCTCGGAATAGTCCTCGCGGATCTCGGTGTTGCCGATCGGATCGACACACTTGACACCGCGGCAGTCGTAGCCGTCGGGATCGAGGCAAGGCAGCAGAACGAACCGGACGCTTTTCAATATGTCTGCGAGGGCCTTGTTCGGCTCGGCCAGCGCGCGCGCCATGAAAAGCAAAGACAGCGGAGGCGCGTCCTCGCGACCGTGGTTGGCGGCCGTCAAAAGGATGCGGTGGTCGGCGTCGGCCGGTCCGGCCGTGACCGCATAAATGGGACGTCCCATTTTCGAGCGGGCCACCTCCTCGACGCAGAGCTTGCCGTCGAGCGCGCGAATCGCCTTCTCCAGGTCGGAGTAACGCTTAAACTCGTTAAGCTCCTTGATTCGCGGATATTTGTCGAAAAGCTCAGTCATCTTTCGAGCCTCATTATGCATTCGCCGGGTTCTTGGAACTCGCGCTGGTGGAACACGGCCTTGGATTGGTAGACGTCGGCGATGCCGTTCCACCCGAAGTGCTGGGCCCGGTGAAATGTTTCGGTGTAGGCGTCGACCAGGTTTGAGGAGTTCCTGACAAGTTCGTTCAACTCCGCCAGCTTTTCGTCCTTTACGAGCGTGGGATGCGCGAAATCCTCGAAGATGCGATCGAACCCCTCCGCAATGGCGGAAAAATGTCTTTTGACGCTGCGGCTCAAAAGAAGGCTTGCAGCCAGCGTGGCAACGCCGAACAGGAGTATCGGCGAGATGAAAAACGAGCCTCCGAAAAAACCGAACAGCATATGGAGCAGACCCACGGCGATCAGCCCGATCGGTATCTGCCGATTTTCAAATGAAACAAGCTGGCCGAGCTTCATCGCGTGAAACTTGCGCCGCGAATAGGCCGTAATATAAAGGCTCTGCGAGAACTTCGGGCGAATCTGCTCGACGTCGAGCTGCTCCGGAGACCGAATCACGTTGTCGATCTCCACGTCCGACTCGCTGACAAGATGCGCTACCGGGTGCAGCGCCGGCGGCATCATGCTCAGGGGATACATATCGCCGTCCGAAAATTCATCGGCAAGATAAATTTCGTGTGACTCGCGTGTCGGCAGCACTATGAACTCTATCGAGCGCTTCTGGCGGCTGGTTTTAAGGAGAGGAGACTTTCGCGCGTCGCGAGCGGGGATTCGAATGCGCCGGGCGTCCTCATCTTTGAGCAGGATTTTCAAAAAAGTGAAGGCGTTTCGCAGGAACCCCCGTCGCGGCCTGCTGTCCTGGAAATGGGAGCTATAATACTTTTGGATCGCTTCGAGCCCCACGTCATCGGCCTTGGCTGCGAGCTTGAGATAGATATCCTGGGTGCTGCCGTCGATTTTC
>CBFDAY010000545.1:0-1665 GCA_965602895.1 uncultured bacterium | reverse complement strand
GTGGCATTCATCGTTTCAAGAAAAGCCTGGCGCAACAGCGCGCTGATGTGAGACCCCTCCAGCCGGCTTATTGACCCGAATTCGCCTCGGGCGACGGCCCCTTTCCGCGCCGGTCTTCCGTAAGCCCTTGATTTGTGTGCATTAAGCATATTAAAATGTCAGCCGAGTGTCAAGAAACCCATTCCGCGATTCGGCTCGCGAAAGCGGGCCCTCCGCGAGCGCCCAAACAGGCCGGCTTGCCTCATGCAGGCAGACGCGAGACGCGACACAGCCGGAAGGACTGATTGTGAATTGAGAATCCTGTTCGTCACCATCGAGGACATTTCCCTGCACAAGGGATCCTCGACACATATCCGGGAAAAGGTCGCGGCGCTCAAGCGGAGAGGACACAGAGTCATCGTGATCGGAAGCGCGCGCGAGGACGCAGGCCTCACCGACTTCAGGAACATAGGCTCGATCAGAAAAAAAGGGGGGCAGATCGGATACTTTGCGCTGGCGGTCGCTTTTCTTAAGCTGATGTTCCTGATTGCAAGAGATTCTGGAAACACCGACATCGTCTACGTCCGCGAGCCTGTCGCGGCGTTCGCGGCGGTCCTCACCAAGCCCGTCCACCACTCGGGGATCATCTTCGAGGTGAACTCCCTCGATAACGAAGAGATAAGAATGAAGGGCGACACACCCGCAATACGTTTCGCATATCGCGCCGTGAGCGTTCTGCAGAGCATCGACGCGAAATTCTCCGACAAGATCATTGTCATAACCGACCGCGTCAAGGATTATTACCGGAAAAACTACGGCATACCAGCGGACAGGATAAAAGTCCTCGGCGTCACGACCGATCCCGAAAAGTTCCACCCGATCGGCGATGAGGAATCATTAAATCGCCTGAGAGATCGACTGAAAATTCCCGAAGATTCGCTCATCATTTCGTTCATCGGCAACTTGGCGCACTGGCAGGATTTCGACTTGCTCGTCGAAAGCGCCGGCATCGTCATCGAAAGGAATCCGAAAATATACTTCGTCATAACCGGAGACGGCAGCCAGAGGGAGCGGATCGAGCGGGCCGTCGCAAGCCCCAGATTGCGGGAAAAAATCCTGCTCACCGGCAGCGTGCCCCACTCGGAGGTCGCGCTCCACATCAATATCTCGGACATCTGCGTCGCGGTCTGCAAGGAGCTGGCCTCCGGCTATTCGCCCATGAAACTGTTCGAATACTTTGCCTGCGGCAAGCCCGTCGTCGCGACGAGGGTCGCGGGATACGAAGTAGTCGAGCGCGTGAAGGCCGGAAAACTCGTCGCCGGCGGCGACGCCGAGGGATTCGCCTCGGCCATCCTGGCCCTCGCCGAAGATGAAGCTCTGCGGAAAGAATGCGGGGAGAACGCGCTCGGATTCGCGCGAAAACATTGCGGATGGGACGCGGTCATCGCCGAGATCGAATCGTTAATGGAAGAGATCGCGCCCGCGTCGGCCGCAGACGGAAATTGAAACACTCGCCATCGCCCGCTACACTGCCCGCAACGGCGCCGCCAGATTCGGCTCAGGATTTTCCCAAAACTTCCGAATAGAGACCCGTCAGCCTCTCTATGTTCGAACTCCATTGAGCCCTCTGCTCGATGATTCGGGCGTTGACCTCTCGCGCGCCGGCCCGCAAGTCGGGCCGGTTGA
>CBFDAY010000544.1:0-1671 GCA_965602895.1 uncultured bacterium | reverse complement strand
TTTTTCTTGTGGCGCTATTCGTTTTGATTGTGTACACGCTGGTCATAGAGCCGCGCAGGTTCCGCACTGTCAGGGCCCGGATGCGGGTCCCGAGCGATTTCGGCGGAAAGCTGGAGATCCTGCATATCTCCGATTTGCACTTGCGCAGGGGCGACAGGGCAAAGCTGGCGTTTCTGCGAGGGCTCCACGAGGTCCCGGTCGACATGGTCGTCGTAACGGGCGATATGATCGAGGACGACTCCGGCATCGACTCTTGCATCGAGGCGTTGCGCGGGTTCAAAGCGGCGCTGGGCGTGTTCGCCGTCTTCGGCTCGCATGACCGCTGGTTCTCGGGCCTTCGGAATTCGGTGCTCGACCTGGTGCTGGGCGGATACCGATGGGGCCCACCGAACGATTTCGAGCGTTTGCGACAGGGCCTCAAGGAGATCGGCGTCGTATGCTTCGAAAACGAGTCGAGGCGCGTGGAACTTGCTGAATCTCTCGCCGAATCTCCCGCCGGGGAATCGTCGGGGATGAAGGAGCTATGGCTCGTCGGTATCGACGACATGTTCGTCAACCTGGACGACCCGGACAAGGCGCTGGCGGGTGTGCCGGGCGACGTGTTCAGGATACTGCTAACGCACACGATAGAGAGCCCCGAAGACCTGGCTTCGCGAGGGTTCGACGCCGTCTTTGCGGGTCATTCACACGGCGGGCAGGTGAGATTTCCCTTTATCGGCGCGGTCATCACGCGGTCGAGCCTGCGCAGGGAATTCGCATCCGGCGTGTTCGAAGTGGCGGGAACTTCCTTTCACATAAACAATGGAGTCGGGGCCGGCAGATGGACGGGTTTCAGGTTCCTATGCCCGCCCGAGGCGACTTATATCGAGCTTACCGGGCGCGGCGGCGCGAATTCTCACGTGAAGAACTGATAGACGAGCAACCCCACCATCAGTATTCCGATGGCTTCCTTTGCGATGACGGCGGCGGTTCTTCCGAGGAAAGCGCCCAGGCCGGCCCGGAGCGCCTGCTCGTGGTCGCCAAGCCGGATGTATTCATAGATGAACGCGCCCAGGAACGCGCCGACGAAAGCGCCTACCAGCGTACCGATGAGCGGCAGAACGCCCGTGCCGAGGCCGAGGCCGACGATCGAGCCGACGATGGCCGCGATTGTCGCGCCGGTGGACGCGCCGAACTTCTTGGCCCCGACCGCCGAGGACAGCGCCTCGATTATCTCGCCGACAACAGCCGCGACCGCGAGCAATAGAATAAACCACCAATCGAACTTCGCCCACTGAGTCGCAAAACCATAGGCTGCCGCGCACCCGAGGATCACCCAATTGCCCGGCAGCCCGAGCGGCGTTATCACCAGCCCGGCGAGCATGAACAGGCAAAGCAGTATGTAACCGCCTATAGACCAAAAAGCTTCCAATGTACAGTTCTCAAGCCCTTTCGGGTTTTCGATGCTATTCCTGTTTATCCATTAATAAATTGAGCCATTTATCCGACCTACACCGCCGGGATCGTCTCGACCCTCACCCTGACGGTTCCTTGCTCGTAGAATCCCAGCCTTTTGGCCGCGCCCATGCTCAGGTCGATGATCCTGTCACCGGATCGCGGGTTCTCCTTGCAAGGGAATGGCCCCCTGTCGTTGACCCTGACGATGATCGATCGGTTGTTCTCCAGGTTAGT
>CBFDAY010000543.1:0-1671 GCA_965602895.1 uncultured bacterium | reverse complement strand
GATTGCGCTTGCGATTTGCTGGTTGGATTGCGCGATCTGCTTGAGTCCGTTCGCTATTTGGGAAGCCACGTTATCCAGCGCGGGGAAACCGGCTCCGGCGGCAACGGCTGCGGGCGGAGCGGCATCGCTGCCCACTGCCTTCGCCTCCCTAGCCGCGAACAAGGGCGCAACCAGGTGGGCTAAAAGCGCAAGAAAAATAAGAGCCAGGAGTGTGTTTGTCAGTTTGCCGGACTTCATCTTTTCCCTTCCTTTCCTGAATCGACCGAGGTTGGACTGCTTTTTCACATGGGTTTTGGCGACAACTTAATCGGGTCATATAGTTTTATTGCGTCAACAATCTCCGGCACCCTGCGGGGGTCGAAGGAATCCCAATCGACAGCGCGCAGATTCGCGGAAGATATTACGCATGTCATTACCGGGCGCGCTTCGAGGTCAGGCCCGCGGGATTGCGGAAGGTATTCCCCGATCATGACGCGGTCGACCTTGTCGGGCCAGTTCCAACTCTTGAGCACGCGGAGGACTTTCACGACATCCGTGAAGATGCCATGGCGAAGGCCCGAAGTTGTTGGACTGTTGTTCGCGATAACCCCCACGACCAGCGTTTTTCCGCCTTCCTTCAATTCCTCGCGCACCGTTACGAGGCGCTCGGTGCCGAAGTTGGACTTCTCGCCCAGCGCGTTTGTCAGCGCCTTTTTCAGGATTCGTATGTCTACGCTCCCGGCAAGCGCAATATTGGCGAAAGAAAACAGGGCGATCGCCGTCAGCGCAACAACCGTTCTGTGCCTGGAGATATAGAGCATTTGCTAAAGTATATCACATCGGGATTTCGCACCGCTAACTGAAGGACAAAAGCGCCGGGAGATGTGGTGTCTCTCACGTCTCAGGCTCTTCCGCCGTGAGTTCGAGAAAGACGTCTTCGAGATTGCGAATGTCGCTGGCCTTGATCTCCTCCACGGCGCCCAGGGCTATGAGACGGCCCTTGTGGATTATCCCAATCCGATCCGCGATTTCTTCGGCTATGCTCAGCGTGTGCGTGGACATGAATATGCTTACGCCCTCGCGCGTGCGCGATTTCAGGTAATCCTTGACGTTGCGGATGCTCTTGGGATCAAGGCCCACCCACGGCTCGTCCACGATCACGATTTTGGGGGAATGCAAAAAAGTGGCGCTGAAGATGAGTTTTTGCCGCATGCCGTGCGAGTAATCTTCGGTCAGTTGGTCGGCGTATTCGATTATTCCAAACTGCTCCATCAATTCATCTATGCGCCGGCCGAGGGCGTCGCCGTCGAGGTTATACATGCCGGCGACAAACCTCATGAACTCGCGCCCGGACAGTTTCTCGTACAGGTAGGGGTGGTCCGGGATATAGCCTATCCCGCGTTTTGCTTCGACGGGATTGCTTGTGATGTCGTACCCGCCGATCAGCGCCGTGCCCGTTGTGGGACGGAGCAGGCCGGTGAGTATCTTTATCGTGGTGGTTTTGCCCGCTCCGTTAGGACCGAGAAAACAGAAGAATTCCCCTTCCGCCACCTCGAGACTGAGGTCATCGACGGCCCGCGTGGATCCGAACATCTTCGTCAGGTTCCTGATGTCTATTATCGCCATATGAGAAAGCTCCGGCGCGTGGGCTCAGGCCGACGCATCTTTGTTATCGTTTGCACGGGCCGGGAA
>CBFDAY010000542.1:0-1678 GCA_965602895.1 uncultured bacterium | reverse complement strand
CAGTTATCTTGAGCATCGAGGCGGCTCCGGGATTTTTTTTGGCTGCGCCCACAATCACAACGAAGCCTCGTTAATTGGAAATTCGTTGACCGGCTTGGCGCCAATGCGCGACACTGGGCAGAGAGTGGATCGCTCCCTGAAGCAGACCCGGGCGCCGGCAGGGGCGCGCTGCGTGCCTTATGACGGTTAGGCTTGGTGGTGAGAGGAGAAAGCGTGAGTATAAGTCAGAAAGAAAAAAAACGCGTGTTCAGATTGTTTGCCGAGGGTAAGACTCCGGAACAGGTGGTCGAGGAATCGGAGAAATCCTCGCGCCTCTCGCCCAGGAGCCGCATCACCGCGTCGCGGGCCGAAAGACTGCTGGAAGAGTACATCTCACTTCCCATAGGCGAAAAGCTGAGGCTTACGCTCATGACCGAATGCGTGGCGGATCGGCTGCATCGGCTCATGGACGATATCTCCGACCTCAAGCGCGTCGACGCTTTCCTCGCCGACGGCAACCAGAAAACCGTTGCGTCGCTGCTCGACATAAAGCGCAAGATAAAGGAGCGAATGATCAAGGAGTTCGCGCCGCAGGCGGGAGCGCAATCTCCCGTCGCTGACGACGACATAGATAGTGAGATCGACAAGTACTATGAAAAAATCTTCGGAGCTCAATGAGCTCAGGCACAAGTGCGCTGAGGACATACTTTCGATGGCGCAACTCCTTGGGTGCGACGTTGCGCCCGTTCACGAGCGCATGGCCGGTGAGGTGCAACGCGAGCGCTCGCTCGTACTCGCCCCGCGCGGCTTCGGCAAGTCGACGCTCATGTCGGTCGCCCGTTGCGTGTTCGAGATTGTCCGCAATCCCGATGTGCGAATCCTGCTCGCGAGCAACACTCAGGCTCAGGCCGAGGGGTTCGTGCGCGAGGCGCGCGGCCACCTCGAGCGCAACCCGATATTCCGGGCATTATTCGGCGACCTTGTCGGCCCGAAATGGACCGACCGCGAATTAATTGTCAGCGCCAGGAGACGCATAGCGAAGGAGCCGACGATCTTTGTGACGGGAGTCGGAGGGGCGCTCGTGTCGCGCCATTTCGACCTCATCATCTGCGACGACATCGTCGATGAGGAAAACTCGCGCACCGAATCGCGGCGCAAAAAGCTCCGCACGTGGTTTTTCAAGGTGATGCTCCCGTGCCTCGAGCCCGAGGGACGCCTCGGCATAGTCGGCACCCGCTACCACTATCGCGACCTCTACGGCTATTTGATAGAGACGGGCTTCGCGCCTTCGGTCACGATCATCCGCGCCATCGATGCCGAGGGCAAGAGCCCATGGCCCGAAAAGTTTCCCGTCAAGCGGCTCGAGCAAATCCGCCGCGAGGCCGGCACGGTCATCTTCAATGCGCAATACCAGAACGACACCGAGGCGATGAAGGGCGCCGTTTTCAAGGAAAAGTGGCTGCGATTTTACGGCACGGTTCCGGAAACGCTCAGGATTTTCCAGGGTGTCGACCTTGCCATCGCGCGGCATGCGGGGTCGGACTACTTTGCGCTCGTCACCATCGGCGTCGACGAGTGGAAGAACATCTACGTGCTCGACTGCTACCAGGCGCGCCTTTCGTTCCGGCAGCAGACGGCGGCTATATTGGAGCGGTTCAGGCGCTTTGACCCGATCAAGGTCGCCATCGAGTCAAACGCC
>CBFDAY010000541.1:0-1681 GCA_965602895.1 uncultured bacterium | reverse complement strand
TGACGAGCGGCTCTATTGAGCGCGAGCCCGTCCCGCTTGCGCTGGCAAAGAAATTCATCGGGGGAATGGGCATCAACGACTGGCTATTGTGGGAGCATTTCCTTAAGGTCGATCCCCACATCGATCCCATGGGCGAGGACAACGTGCTCATAGCCGGACTCGGTCCGCTGGGAGGAACCGGCTCCGGGATGGGCGCCAAGATGAAGTTCACGTTCAAATCCCCCGTGACAGGTTTTTTCGGCGACAGCGCCGTCGGCGGAGATTTTTCCTCGCAGATGCGATGGGCCGGCGTGGATCATCTCGTGATTACCGGCAGAGCCGAAAAACCGGTTTATATCCATATAGACGACTCGAGAGTCGAAATACGGGATGCCGGACACCTCTGGGGATTGAGCACATATGAGACGACGGAGAAGCTTCGATCCGATGAGGCCTCGCCCCAGGCCGGGATCGCGTGCATCGGGCCCGCCGGCGAGAACGGCGTGCGCTATGCCTGCATCGTCGTGACCGAGGAGCGCGCCGCCGGGCGCACGGGAGCGGGCTGCGTGGCCGGAAGCAAGAATCTCAAGGCGATAGTCGCCCGTGGCACAAAGGGAATCTCGGTGCACGACCCCGAAGCCGCCCTCGAGGCCTCAAAGCGCATTTTCGAGGCGGTAGACTCGGACCCGCTCGTGTACGTTTTCAAGAAAAACGGCACGCTGAACATGGTCGAATTTTACGACGCCATCGGCAGCAACGCGTATCGCAACAACCAGTTCTCGAAGGTACCCGACGAGAAAGTCGCGATGATGTCGCCGAATTGGTACGCCGCCAATATAAAACTCCGTGACCGCGCCTGCTCGCCGGGGTGCACGCTCGGGTGCGATTCCTCGTGTCGCATAAAGGGCGACGAGACCGAACTCGCGAAGCGGCTGGCGGGGCCGGCGGGCGGCAGCGTTGAATACCTGAGCATCGCGAGCTTCGGCATGGGATGCGACATTCCCGATCTCCCCGCCATCACGCGGCTGCATGAAATGTGCAACGAATACGGGATGGATTTTGGGGAGATCGGCGGCATCATCCCGTTTTTAATGGAGCTGTGGCAGCGCGGTATCATAAAGAAAGAGCACACGCAGGAGTGGTTCGGCGAGCCGGTGTCGCTCGAGTGGGGGAATTACGACGCCGTTGAAAAAGTTATCCGCGCAGTGGTGTTCCAGGAAAACGAACTCGGGAGGATATGCTCGCACAACATCGAGAAGACCGCGGAGGCGCTGGAAAAGATCACCGACATACCGACTTTGCCCTATGTCGTATGCGGCAAGGGCGGTATGGCGTTTCACGAAGAGATGAGGGCGTTTCCGATATGGGCGGTAAACGCCGCCGTCGCCTCGCGCGGATGCGACCATCTGAAAGGCCTCAACATCATCGGTAAAGGCTCGCGGCAGGACATCTCGATGGAATGGCTTGGCAAGCCAGATGCGGGATTCGCATACAAGTCGAACCTGAAAGGCGCGGCCAGTGCAATGGCGGAAAACTATGTTGCGGCGATCAACTGCCTGGGCATTTGCGTCATCCGCGCGGCCACCGATCCTCTGAGCCTGCCTCCGAAGCTCTTCGCGGACGCATGCAAGGCGTTGACCGGCATTCCCTTGACGCACGAGGAACTGCTGATCGCGGGCGAGCGCGCGTGCAACCTTGAGAA
>CBFDAY010000540.1:0-1686 GCA_965602895.1 uncultured bacterium | reverse complement strand
ACGCTAATGCCGTGCTGGCCGATCCCCACAGTGTTGATATTGATTTTGCCGTAATCTCTCTGACGCGGCGCGAGGACGATCCGGGTGAACGTGTTGAGGGCCCCGTCTTGCGCGTCGTTGCTCAGCCATAGCTTGAGCCTGTTGCCTCGGACCTCCACAACGCCGTAAGGTATAATGCCGTCATGTCGCGGGACGATACTCTGGATTTGGCCGAAGCTGTCCGCGGGCCCGGAGACATCGTTGTCCCCGTCCCTGTCGCTGAAGACCTCAATGCTTACCGGCCGCCTGTCCGGCGACGGCTCCCATGAACCGCCGATATCTGCGACTTCGGGGAAAGATGCAATCTGCTGTCCGAACTCACCGACGTAAACGTACAGCGCGTAGACGCCGTTCTCGAGGCCGTCATCCGCATCCCACTCCCATACACCGAAACGATTGTCGCTGATCGCCTGACTATGGAAATACGCAACAACAGGGTCGTCCGCTCTCCCGGTATCCAGCCCCAGAAGCTCCTCTTCAGTGACGGGTTCCCACCCACCGGCAGGCATTGTTGCCGTTCCGCAGGTCAGGTCCATCCTCGACGTCGATACCAGTTCAAGAACGAAGCGCGCGTCCTCCAGCATCATCGCGGTCGGCCGCAGTCTGGACTCAAACTCGTTCTGATTCCAAACTTCATAGTAGAACGGTACGTCAACAATCTCGCCGACCGTCGAGAAATTCGCGTTCTTAATCCTCGGCCTGTCCAATTCGGAAATCGGTCCCTCAAGGCGCGCTTGCCGCCCTTCCTCAAGCGTGACATTGCGAAGCAGCGGGGTGCCAAACCGCGCAGCGGGCACGAACGCGCTCCCAATCTGGTTACTGTCGTTGTTCGCGTCCCAATAGTCGTAGTTGCCGTCGCGGCCGTTGTTGCCGAGCTCGTCCACCGTGTCGCCGGCGTAATAAGGATTGCGGCGCTCGAGGCTGCGATAGAAGTCGCGGGTTAGATCGTTTCTCAACACGGACGTCCCTTGCCGGCCGGCATTCGCTATGTCCGCCGAGGTGTACGTCACGCGGTCAACCACCTTGCCCCACTGAGCCGGTCCCTCGTAAAGCGTGATGACCTGCATTTCGCCGATCTCGTCTATACCTTCATCTCCTTCGTCAATAAGTTCGTCCTCGTCTGGATCGTTATTGATGCCGTCGGAGGACATCGTCTGGTTATCCCCGTCACTATCCCTAAGGTCGTTCTCGGGATCGTTCGGGAACAGCCCGCCGCCCATGATCCGCTCTCTGCTCGCCGTCAGCTCCTCCTCCCGGAAGTCGAGCTGGACGACCCTGACCGGGTCCTCGTCAATCAACCCATCTTCATCGTTGTCGAGACCGTCAATCGGGTCCTCGTTCACGCTTCCGTCGCCGTCGATATCTTCCGCGGCCACAACTTGAAGGAACGGCCCCTGCAACAGGCGCATCCCGTTGTAGAACAGGCTCGTGTCCGGGTTTGCGCCGTAAGGCGGGGCAGCCGAATCGTACTTGTCAACGGCAAGCAGCATGTTGCCGCCGGGACCTATCGTCGTGCCCGGCGGTATCGTGCCGATAGCGCCGCCCGCTATTTCGAGCTCCCACCCGCCAAGAGGCACCGGCTTGGTGCCGACATTGACGATCTCCACCCACTCCATATCAGGTTCCTGGCTCAGGATCACCGCGTTG
>CBFDAY010000539.1:0-1689 GCA_965602895.1 uncultured bacterium | reverse complement strand
ATGACCGAGTCGATGACGAGTATCTACGAGGATGCGAACGAGCTGGCGGACAAGGCCGAAGAGGCCGCCGAGAAGCGCCAGGCCAGACAGGATGCGTATCGGCTGGAGACCGAAGCGGTCGAGATGGCCGAAGAACTGATGATTAACTGCGAGGCGACGCTTGGAGTCTATGACAACATTCAGTTCGTCGCCGAGATTCCCGAGGACGAGCAATTGGTGGCGCCGCTGGCGGAGCTGCCGGCGGAATTGGAGGATCTGGTCGGCGATTTAATCACGCAGGAAGAAGAGATGCGGCCGGAGGTCGAGGATATCGGAAGCTATCTGAATTCCCTGGATCATACCGCCGGGCCGGTCGCCGACGGGACCATCAGCAGCACGAGCGCCAAGGGAAAAACGGGCGATCAGAGACCGGAAGATAACGTCCTCGAGGGCCGGAGCGGCGCAGGCCGGACTGGCATGTCCGATGGGCAGCTTGTCGAGCCGGTGGCCAAGGACCTCGATCAGAACGAGTACGGCTTGAGGGAACGCGTATCGAATACGCCGCTCGAAGATGGTCAGGTCGATGACCAGGACGTCGGCGCCGCGACGGGCGGGACCGGACTGGGTAAAACGACGGACGCGACGACGCAGTTCGGGATGGGTGGAAAACTGCCGCCCAAGGTGCTGGAAATGATGAAGGAAACGCTGGAGAACCAGGAAAACATCCGGCGTTCCTCGGAGGATATTGTCGCCGAGCTTAAGCGTTACAACCTGTCGGTGACGGATATGGAGGTATCGATTGAGGCCATGAAAAAGGTGGAGGAATCCATCCGGAAGGCGGATGGGATTGGCATCCGAAGCGCCTACGATGAGACCGTGAACACGTTGAGAAAATCGCACGGCGCCGTGGGCAAGCAGATTTCCATGCAATATACAACGGACAAGGCTTTGATCAAAAAGCTCCAGAATATCATTTCCCGGAGACAGTCACTGAATTACAAAGGTTACGACCAAATGATTAGTGCTTATTTTGAAGCTTTGGCGCAAACGGAAAGCACGAACGAAGCGATACGAGAAAAATGAGTTGCTCCATCGTTAAGATAATATCGAATTGTAGGGTGTGCAACTCGTTGCACACGCGGATTTTGGTGACATTATTTCTTGTTGCCAGTATAAAGGCCGCGGAAGTTCCCGCCTCGTCCGGCTGGCACGTGAAAAACGCCCCGGTTCGATTTCGTATCGAAAAGGACGACGATCAGTCCCTCATTCCGGAAGTCTCGCTGCTGGACCTCCCGCCGGACAAGAAATCGGAGTCGGTGATAAAATGGATCAAGGAAAAGAGGTGGAGCGAAAAGCGCCGGTTCCAGGGCAAGCTCTGTCAGAACTGTCTCCCCGCTTTTGGTTCCAAGGGATTCAAGTATAACCTCCACAGAGATTTCGGCCATTTCGTAGCCCGAGCGGGGATCTATGACAGCACCGATCCCAATACGGTGCTCCATTTTGAAGTATATGCCGACGAACGGCGCGTTTTCAGGTCGAAACCGGTCACCCGACGAAATCCCCTCGTCGAGGTTAATGCCGGAATACCGCCTCGCAGCAAACAGCTCAAACTCGTCGTCGTCACGGAAGAGGGACGATTTCGCAACCGCGCCCGATGGATCGATCCCGGATTCGTATCACGAGGCCGGTACCCGCTCGTCTCTGTCGTGC
>CBFDAY010000538.1:0-1694 GCA_965602895.1 uncultured bacterium | reverse complement strand
GAACACTCCCATGCCAGCTCATGGATTGGGCGGACGATGCCGCATACTCAGTTCACGATCTCGAAGATGGGTTGGTAAGTGGTTTTCTTCTCCTGCTTCTCCTGAAACCTGACAATTGCTTCCTTCGTTTAAGACACTACACTGTGGAGCGAACGAAGGGAGAATGTCATGGTGAAAACACGAAGGCGTTTCACGGCCGAGCAGAAAGCGGCCATCCTCCGCGAGCATTTGATCGACCAGGTATCGGTCGCCGATTTGTGTGACAAGCACAAGATCCAACCGACGCTTCTCTATCGCTGGCAGAAGGAGATGTTCGAGAATCTGCCCGCGCTTTTCGAGCGGCAGTCGAGTTCGGAAGCGAAGACGCTTGCGCGTCAGAATGAATCGTTGAAGGCCAAGATCGCGGCCAAGGACGAAGTGATCGCCGAGATCATGGCCGACTATATCGCGGTAAAAAAAACGATTGGGGGCGACTGATGCGGTCGTGGGTTGCCCCCGAGATTCGCGACGCGATCGTGGATTTCATCGGCTATTATTCGCGCCACACCGGCTTGGCCCGTCGGTGCCTGATCGGGTGGATCGGGATCAGCCGCGAGCGGTTCGCGCAGTGGCGGCGACGCTATGGGGAAGTCAATCGTCATAACGGTTTTGTGCCGCGCGACTTTGGGCTGGAGCCGTGGGAGAAGCAAGCGATCCTCGCCTTTGCCGCCGCGCATGGCGGCGAGGGCTATCGCCGGCTGACGTACATGATGCTCGACCGCGACATCGTAGCCGTCAGCCCGTCGTCGACGTATCGCGTCTTAAAAGAAGCCGGTCTGATCCGCACGTGGGAACGGCGCAAATCGAAAAAGGGAACGGGCTTTGTGCAGCCGTTGCGACCGCATAAACACTGGCATATCGACGTTTCGTACCTTAACATCTGCGGCACGTTCTACTACTTCTGCGGCCTGCTCGACGGCTACAGTCGCTTTCTGGTTCACTGGGAAATTCGCGAGGCGATGACCGAGGCCGACATCGAGATCATCATCGAGCGCGCGAAGGAGAAATTCCCTGACGCCCGGCCGCGAATCATCTCCGACAACGGGCCGCAGTTCATCGCGCGCGACTTCAAAGAGTTCATTCGACTATCGGGCATGACGCACGTTCGCACGTCGCCGTTCTATCCCCAGAGCAACGGAAAAATGGAACGGTTCCATCAGTCATTGAAGCGCGAGTGCATCCGCCCCAAGACACCGCTTTCACTTGAAGACGCGCGACGGGTTGTGACCGGTTTCGTCGACCACTACAACACCGAGAGGTTGCACAGCGCCATTGGCTACATCGCGCCCGTCGATAAACTCGAAGGGCGCAGCCAGGCGATCTTCGCCGAACGCAAACGCAAACTCACCGAGGCGCGCGAGCGCCGGAAAAGGAGGTTCGACTGTCAAAGAACGATGACGGTGACGGCATCGGTGTGAACGTCCTTGACATGACCACGCCGATCGCTGACACTCAAATGAGCCGGTGAAACGGAGGCGGGCCCTGCTGGAGAGCAACCCGCCGAGGGATAGCCGGTCGGGATTCGACGAGACGTCGACGCCGGGGACAGCCATCGCGTGCCGTCCCCGGCCCCACCAAAACGTTTCCGAGATTCCCCCATGCCTCCAAAAACTCAGCCGAAAAAGTGTCTTAAATCCGAAGCCCGATTGTCAGGT
>CBFDAY010000537.1:0-1696 GCA_965602895.1 uncultured bacterium | reverse complement strand
CGGCCGCTGAAAGTGCCGTCTCTCCAGCGCCGTTCGCGCCGCGGAAGCAGGCAGAAACACGAAGGCGGCGTTCAAATGGGTAATACCCCCATGCGGAACGCCACCCGTTCAGCAATAATCGTCGCTACAGCAGGCCCGGAATGTTCCCCCGCCGTACCGGCGGATAAGCTCAGCCCTTGTCCTGTTCGCCGAGAATGACCAGCGCGTCCACCGCGACCGGTTTCGAGCCGGCGATGATCAGCGGATTGATATCGATCTCCTTGATCGCATCGTGTTCGAGGCCGATATTGCCCACGGCGACAAGTATCTCGGCCAGCGCGTCGCGGTCGACCGGGTCCTCGCCCCTGAAAGCGTCGAAGATTTTCTTTCCCGGCAACTCATCCATCATCTCGAGCGCATCGCGCTTCTCCAGCGGGGCGATCCGGAAGGTGACCTGCTTCAGGACCTCGACGAAGATACCTCCGAGCCCGAGCATCGCGCAGGGGCCGAACTGTTCGTCTCTCATGAGTCCCACGACAAGCTCGCGGCTGCCGGAGACCATCTCCTGCACGAGTATGCCGTCGATCTCCTCGCCGTCCAGACGTCCCATGATGTCATCGTAGGCCTCGGCCACTTCTTTTTCGTCACGAAGTTTGAGGGCGATGAGATTGCGCTCCGTCTTGTGGGTCAGCGTGGGCGAGCACGCCTTCAATGCAACCGGGAAGCCCAGCTTCTTGGCCGAATCAATTGCGGCGTCTTTGTCGTTTGCCAGCAATTCCTTGGTTACCGGGATGCCGTATGCGCTCAAAACTTGCTTTGATTGATATTCCGAGAGGGCTTGTTGTCCCGCCTTCAGGGCGTCGGTAATAGTCTCCATCGAGTAGTCGCTCCTTTTTGTTAACTCATCGGTTTCGCGCTCGTTCTTGCGAATATGCGCGGCAATCGCATTGTATGAGGGGGTGGCGCATTGCCCGCGCAAGCGTGAATGCTATTATACCATCAGCCATCGGATTTCTCAAAATCAGCGTCTCACATTGCCGATTCCGAGGATGGCCGATGCTTATTGCGTTCTCTTTCTGCACAAAATCGCATGGTGGAGGCTCACCGGCTGCCCTCACACCGGGATCACCAGCTCTTCCAGGGTTTCGGGGGCCTCGGTCAGGCTCAGGTTGCCCGTCTCGGTTATCAGCACCGTGTCGGAGTGCCGAAAACCGCCTGTGCCCTTGATGTATATTCCCGGCTCCACGCTGATGAGCATCCCGGGGACAAGCTCCCTGTCGTCCCCGAGCGCAACGTAAGGCGCCTCGTGACCGGTTATGCCGAAACCGTGTCCCGTGCGGTGAAGGATGTTGTCGCCGTAGCCCGCGTCGATGATGACTTTTCTTACCGCTTCATCTATCTTGCTCAGGACTGCGCCGGGCTTGGCCAGTTCATATGCCTCCGCCCTCGCCGCCATGGACACCTCGAAGGGCTTTTTCGCGTCTTCCGGCGCGTGGCCGAGGAAAAAAGTCCTCTCAATCTCGACGCCGTAGCCGTCCACCTGGCCGCCGACACCCGAGACGTGCGGCCCTCCTTCTTCCATCGCCATGAATGGCGTCGGCACGAGATGCGGGTCATGGGATATCGCGGGCGGCCAGACTGCCCCGTTGAGCTTGGTGACCATGAAGTTGGCGTCCGGGATGTCGGCGATGACCTTTTCCATCATGATCCGCTGGAC
>CBFDAY010000536.1:0-1701 GCA_965602895.1 uncultured bacterium | reverse complement strand
TATGGTGCCGATCTCGTTGTTGCCGTGCATTATCGTTATCAGGATAGTATCCTTGCGGATCGAATCGCTCAGTTGGTCGAGATCGACCTTGCCGTATCCGTCAACCTGTAGATATGTCACGTCGAATCCCTGTTTTTCCAGGGATTTGCAGGTGTTCAAGACGGCGTGGTGCTCTATCTGCGAAGTAATGATGTGGCGGCCCTTTTTCTCGTTGGCGTATGCGAATCCCCTTACCGCCAGGTTGTCCGATTCCGTGCCGCCGCCGGTGAATATGATGTTTGAGGGGTCGGCCCCGATGAGCTTCGCCACTTGCTCGCGCGCGACGGCGACGGCCTCGTTGGCCTCGCGTCCGAAACTGTGAGCGCTCGAGGCGTTCCCAAAGGTCCGATTGAAAAAGGGAAGCATCGCCTCGAGGGCTTCCGCGTTCATCGGGGTTGTGGCATTATGGTCAAGATATACGCGTCTCATGCGGCAATTTCCTCAAATCTGTTTGTTCATTAGTGCTTTCGAATCTCTCTCAATCATATGCCGCGGAAAGCCTCGCTATCGCATCCCCCTGGCGGCCAGGCGCCCTCGGGTAGCAATAGCGCTCACGGCCCCGATCGCGGCGTCTATGTCTTCCTCGGTCGTAAACGGGCCGGGACTGAATCTGACCGTTCCCCCCGGAAATGTCCCGATGCTCCTGTGGGCCCCGGGCGCGCAGTGGAGCCCGCCTCTCACGCAGATGCCGAATCTTCGGTCCAGCCTGTAGGCCGCCTCCTGCGACTCCATCCCGGCGACCGTGATCGACGTCAAGGCGATTCGGTCTGAAATCGCCGCCGAGGAGTGTATTCGGACACCCTCGATATCTTCGAGGCCCTTTTCCAGGCGCACGGCAAGGGCCAGTTCATATTTGCGGATCGAGTCGATTCCTCTCTCCAATATATATTGTACGGCGGCTCCCAATCCGGCTATGCCCGGGCCGTTGAGGGTGCCCGCCTCGAATCTGTCGGGCAGGGCCTCGGGCTGAAGCGGGTTCGACGAATCACTGCCTGTTCCCCCCTCTTTCAAAGGCTCTATCTCGATCCCTTCGGCGATATAGAGGCCCCCCGTGCCCATCGGCCCCATCAAGGCTTTGTGCCCGGTGAAGGCGAGCATGTCGACAGGCATATTGCCCAGGTCGATGCGAACCGAGCCCGCCGCCTGGGCCGCGTCCACGAGGTACGGCACACCGTGCTCCCTTGCGATCTCACCAATCCGCCGCACCGCAACCAGCTCGCCGGTGACGTTGCCGGCAAAGGTCGTTGCGATCAGCCCCGTGCCTGGCCTGATCGCGCGACGGACTTCGTCGGGGTCGATCGTGCCGCCGCCGGTTTTCACAACGGTAAGTTCCACGCCCCGGCGCTGCAGGGTCCGCAACGGCCGGAGAACGGAGTTGTGTTCGAGCGAGGTCGTTATGGCGTGTCGGCCCTGTGAAAGAGTTCCTTTTATGGCGAGGTTCAGGGCCTCGGTGGCGTTGGAAGTGAAGACAATGCGTTCGGATCGCGCAACTCCGAAGAGTCTTGCAAGGGTCTCTCTCGTTCGGAAGACGACTTCGTCCGCCCGCCTCGCGAGTCCGTGGCTCGAACGTCCGGGGCTCGCGCCGACTTCTCTCAGGTAGCGAGCGACCGCCTCGGCGACCGAATCGGGCTTCGGGTGGGAAGTCGCCGCGTTGTCCAGATA
>CBFDAY010000535.1:0-1702 GCA_965602895.1 uncultured bacterium | reverse complement strand
TCCCACATCGCCCTGAAGATCCATTGGAGGTACATGACGATGCTTGAAAAAGTCTCTGTATCGAGCAAGTCGCGCGAGGAATTCATCGACATAACCGGCCAGGTGCGGCAGGCGGTCAAAAAATCGGGCGTCGGCGAGGGGCTGTGCGTCGTGTATGTGCCGCATACGACCGCCGGCGTGACCGTGAACGAGAATGCCGACCCCAGCGTCAGCCGCGACATCCTCGCAATGCTCACGCGGCTCGTGCCGCGCAACGACCCGGACTACCGCCACGTCGAGGGAAACTCCGACAGCCACGTCAAGTCTACTCTCGTCGGCTTTTCGCACGTCATACCGATCAGCGATTCGAGCCTGACGCTTGGGACGTGGCAGGGGATTTTCTTCTGCGAATTCGACGGCCCGCGCCGCCGGTCGGTCCTTGTCCAGGTGATACCCGCAAAGGCGTGAACTCCGGTGCCGGATTCAAAGAATAACAGGCCGGACCTCCTGGGGATGCTCCCCGAACAGATTGACGCTTTGCTTGCGGCGCAGGGGCTCGAATCCTACCGGTCGCGCCAAGTCGTGGAATGGCTCTATCAGCGCGACGCGCGCTCGTTCGGCAAGATAACCACCTTGCCCAAAGCCCTGCGAGAGGAACTATCCGAAAAATACGGGATCACCGATCTCAAGCCCTTAAAGGTCCAGCTTTCCCGGAAGGACCAAACCAAGAAATTCCTTTTCGCGCTCGACGACGGCCGGGCCGTCGAGGCCGTGCTGTTGCCGGAAGGCGGGCGCAGCACGGTTTGCGTCTCCACGCAGGTCGGCTGCTCGTTCGGCTGCGTTTTCTGCGCGAGCGGCAAGGGCGGCTTTGCGCGAAACCTGACGGCGGGCGAGATAGTCGACCAGGCACGACGCGTGCTATTCGACACCGACGCCGGGCGCCTCTCGAATGTCGTGCTCATGGGAATGGGCGAGCCGCTCGCGAATTACGAAGCGAGCGCGACGGCCGTCCGCATATTCCAGCACAAACGCTGTTTCGCCCTCGGCAAGCGAAGGGTCACGATATCGACTGCGGGCTACGTGCCGGGCATCCAGAGACTGGCTGAGGACAAGCTGCCGGTGCGGCTGGCAATATCGCTCCACGCGACCGACGACGACACCCGCAACCGCATCATGCCCATCAACAAGAAGCACCCCATCGACGAATTGATCAAAGCCTGCAGGCCGCTCGCCGGCAATCCGCAAACTCCGTTGACGATCGAATACATGCTGATCGAAGGAGTGAACGATTCCCTGCGGCAGGCCCGCGCACTCGTCAGGATATGCCGATCACTCGACGCCAAGGTCAACCTCATCGCATACAACCCCGCGCTCTCCGAGAAATTCACGGCCCCGCCCGACGAAAAAGTGTTGCGGTTTCAGTCGACTCTGAGGGAAGCCGGGATACTCGCCTTCATCCGCCACTCGCGCGGCCTAGACATCGACGGCGCCTGCGGCCAGCTCAGGGCGTCAAGCGCCAAGCGCGCGAAGTAGCCGGGCGAGGCTCCGCTCGGGTCGCTCCGCGCGCCGGTTGACTGGCCTATCGGCGTCTGGTAGAATAACGCCAATATTTTGAACTTGGAGACCACCTCGTCGGACGCGCCCTTGCGGCCGACGGATTAATTTTGCGGAGGTAAAAACGGAAATGCCAAGGACAGCGATACTCGGGTTAGGACAATACTTG
>CBFDAY010000534.1:0-1705 GCA_965602895.1 uncultured bacterium | reverse complement strand
TGCTATCCCTCGGCATGAACCAAATGATACCCCCAACCGGCGGCCTTGTCAAAAAAATGGGGTCTGTCCCTAATTAAATCCGTTCTTGGCCTTGGCCGCTTTTTTTCCCTTGCGGGCGGCGAACCGCTCCTTTTCGCTGTATATGCAGCCGCAGTATTTCTGCCGGTACAGCTCCATCTCGCGCGACATCTCGCGCGTTTGCGGCCAGCCGGGACGAAAATCCTCGTAGTAGAACTCGATCGCATGTCGTGAGCCGACGCTGCGGCCGATATCGCGGATGAGTTCGTGTTTCTGGTACGGGCTTACCAGGAGCGAGGTGGTGAAGGCGTCGAAGCCCTGCTCCGCGGCGACGCGGGCCGCCCTGTCCAGGCGAAGATGATGACAGGCGGCGCACCTGTCGGCCTCCCTGAATGCCACGCGCCTGAAGTATTCCTCGATGTCGTACTCATCCGGCGCAGTGGCCGTAATTTCCATGTGTCGCAGCATCTTTTCCGCCGATTCCAGGCGAAGCCGATGCTCGGCCAACGGATGGACGTTCGGGTTGTAGAAGAAGCCGTGGAGCCTGTGTCCCGCCTCGAGCAGTATTTTTGCGGGATACGTCGCGCATGGCCCGCAGCATATGTGCATGAGCAATTTCATGGGAATAGGCGTATATGGGGACAGTCCCGAATCTACGGAGCTTCGCTCCCGTAATTCTTGGGACAGTCCCCTGCGACGTGCATTCAGCTCCCGTAATTCTCGGGACTGTCCCCTGCAACCTAAAACAGATTTTTTTGCCGGTCGCCGTTGCGCTTGAGGCCGAGGTGCTTAAACGCCTTATCGGTCGCGACCCTGCCCCGTTGCGTGCGATTGAGAAAGGCTATCTTCAAGAGGTAAGGCTCTACCATGTCTTCGAGCGTTCCGACTTCCTCGTTCAGCCCGGCCGAAAGCGCCGATATGCCCACGGGCCCGCCGCCGTAGCTTTCGATGATGGTGAGCAGGAATTTCCTGTCCAACTCGTCGAGCCCTTTTGCGTCGACACCTTCGAGTTCGAGCGCCTTGAGGGCGATTTCCTCTTTCACGCGGCCGTCGTGCTTGACGTCGGCGAAATCGCGCACGCGCCTCAAGAGCCGGTTGGCCACTCGCGGCGTGCCGCGCGCTCTTATGGCCACCTGCCCGATGGCCGCTTCGTCTATCTCGACTTTCAGTATCCGCGCCGAGCGTACCAGGATCTGTTCGATTTCATTCGGCGGATAGAAATCGAGGTAATGATAGATGCCGAAGCGTTCCCTGAACGGCGCCGTGAGGAAACCGGCGCGCGTGGTGGCGCCGACGAGCGTGAAGGGCTTGAGCTGTACCTTTATCGTTTTCGCGAACGCGCCCTTGTCGACCATGAAATCGACCTGGAAATCCTCCATTGCGGGATAGACGAACTCCTCGATCACGCGGGGCAGGCGGTGTACCTCATCTATGAAGAGCACGTCGCCGTGTTCGAGGTTGGTCAAGACGCCCATGAGGTCGCCCATGCGCTCGAGCGCCGGGCCGGAGGTCCCCACCATGTTCGTGCCCATCTCGTTTGCTATGACGTTGGCGAGCGTCGTTTTGCCCAGGCCGGGCGGGCCATAGAATAATACGTGCTCGTGGGGCTCGCCGCGCGCCCTGGAGGCCTGTATCGAGATAGACAGCTTCTCGACAACGTTTTCCTGGCCGATATATTCCGAAAAAG
>CBFDAY010000533.1:0-1708 GCA_965602895.1 uncultured bacterium | reverse complement strand
CGTTCATGGACAGAAACTAATTAGCGGTCTGTGCCGATGCGCGACCGCCGACATCTTCTTTGAGGGTTGCCTGGGGCGGCTGACGACAGCGCCCCCTCGAATTTTCTCAAACCGGGAAAGGAGTGGAAAACATGTCCGAGCTTACCGCCGCCGAACTGGCAAAGAAACTCAGGGACGCGTACAACAATTTCGCGGCAGACCAGCCACAGACACTGGACCTGTTCACAGACGATATCGTTTACAAAGACCCGCGCTTTCCCGCCTTCGAGGGCAAGGAAGCGCTCAAGGGCTACCTGCAGCAGGTCGCGGGCGAAAACCAGGCGCTGCAGGTTGAATGGGAATATACCAATATCGTTTCCGAAGGGGATCAGGCCGCGGTGGAATGGCTTGTGAAAACGGGCATGGAGATGGGAGGCGAGAGGTTCCAATTCCCGGGTTCGGCCTTCATCAAGGCGCGCGGCGGCAAGATCTGCTACTACTGCGGATATTGGGACACGGGCATACTGCAACAGTTGTCGGGAGAATAGCTTCGGGCCGCAAGGAGGGCGGGCATGCTTGATTTTTCGTTTACTGAAGAACAGGAGCTTTTTCGCAAGACGCTGCGAGACTTTTCGCTCAAGGAGTTGCTTCCCAACTACGGCTACTGGGACAAGCATGAGGAATATCCCTACGAGCCCATAAAGAGGATACTCCAGATCGTCAACCCTTACGGCAGCGACTGGCGCGAGGCGGCGAAATCGAACGACCTCATTATTGCCGGAATCGTCGCTGAAGAGGTCGCCCGCGGCGATTTCAACTGTGTGCTCCCCAGCCTTGGGCCTTTCACGATGGGCCATTTCCTCGCCGAGGCGTCGGACGAGCTGAAGAAGATGTGGTTCCCGGGCCTGATCGCCGGCGAGAAGGTCATCGGCCTGTGCCTGACCGAGCCCGACGCCGGTTCCGACCTCGGCTCGCTGCGCACCACCGCGGTCAGGGACGGTGACGACTACATCCTTAACGGCGAGAAGAATTCCGTCAGCTTCCTGAACGCCGACGTCTTTTATGTATTCGCCCGCACTGAAAAGGGTTCGAGCGGATACCGCGGCATAAGCGCGTTCCTCATGCCGCGCGAGACCGAGGGCCTCGATTTCTCGACGTACCGCGACCTCGGCTGCCGCGCCGTGCCTCGCGGCCAGCTCTTCATGAACGACGCCCGTGTGCCCGCGAGCTGCATGGTCGGCGAGGAGGGGCAGGCGTTCAAGATGATCCTGAAATATCTCGACGTCAACCGCGCGTTCATCGGGCTGATGTGCATCGGCGCGGCCGCGCAGACACTGGACGAGACCATCGAATACGTAAAGGAAAAGCACGCCTTCGGCACGCCGATCGGCCGGTTCCAGGGTGTGGCCTTTCCCATTGCCGAGGCCGCGACGAATCTCGAACTCGGCCGCCTTCTGTGCTACAAGATTCTCTGGCTGAAACAGAACGACATGGCCTGCGCCGTCGAAGGCGCGATGGGCAAGTGGTGGGCGCCGAAAAAGTGCGTCGAGATCATACACGAATGCCTGCTCTTGCACGGCCACTACGGCTACACCGACGAGTTCCCCATCGAGCAGCGCCTGCGCGACGTCATCGGCTGGCAGATAGGCGACGGAACCGCCCAGATTCAGAAGCTGATAATATCCAGAGAGCTGTTGGGGAGAGACTTCACGCCGGTTGCGTGACTTCT
>CBFDAY010000532.1:0-1719 GCA_965602895.1 uncultured bacterium | reverse complement strand
GAAAAGTTTCCATGCGAGGGTGTCGGGCTTTATTTCGATGTCTCTTCCTCCGAGCGACGCGGATTGGTATAGAACAGCCCGCATACGTTGCAACGAACGATCCGGAACCGTCCGACTTCGGCGTACGGCGAGAAATCGTCGGCCCCGCAAAGATTACAATAAATGTGTTCCAATATGCCGGTGGCCTCCCTGGCAAGGCGTTTCGAAATACTGACCGCCCAAAGATCGGGCGCAGACAACAAAAGGCCCGGAGAGCATCCGCTTTCCGGGCTTAATGGGCGAATATCGTGCCACCATCAGATCAAAGCGAAGAAAGTGCCTCGAATGCCGTCCGCTCCACTTCCTGCTGAATGTCGCGACTCATCATGGCGGCGGCCTCCGCATCCTTGATTCTCTCGCTGTCGAGCCGGGCCCTCAGCTCTTCCGATTTCGCCGCGGCCTCTTCGATCTGATCGAGATGCATCCGAGTGGAAGAGATCAAGTAGTTGTTGCGCGCCTCTATCTGCTTGAGCGATTTCTCTACGTTGGCAAACGTGCCCTGCTGAATTATCAGACCCCGTCTGACCTGGTTAAGCCGGGAGGTGGCCCGGTCCAGCCGATCTTCGGCTGCAGACCTGTCGGCAATTTTGGCGGCAATTTTCTTGATCTCCGCCGACATCTCTTCCCTTTTCTCAACCTCGGTTTTAATGGCCAGGATTTCCTCCATCGTGCCAACGGAGCGGTAGACTTCGAGCTTTTTCTTGAGGTCCGCGTTCTCGACCGCCAGAGCCCCGAGCTGTTCTTGAATCGTGGGCTCGCTGGAAGTCGCACGCTTGATCGCCTCAATCGAAGCCGGCGACGAAAGCAGGAACCCGCCAAGCAACCCGACAACAACAATCCCGGCGGTCACAAGGAGGCCTTTCTTGCTCCTCTTGGGCGCGGGAACGGCAAAGGGTTCTTCCTCCATCGGCTCAACTTCGGGTGGAGGCGTGACCGGCTCTTCAAGACCGCCGATACCCGGCGCCGAATCCTCCCCAAGATCCAGCATCCCGATCCCCACATCATCCCCCGGGGATTCAAGGTCACCGAAAGAGTCTCCTAACTCCGGATCGCTCTCGGCCATTCCACCCCCGGATGAGCCCGAGAAGTCGCCGTCGCTCATTCCAGTCTCGAGGCTGATGGTGTCGGCGTCGAAATCGTCTCCCATTTCGCTATCGCCGAGATCGAACATATCCTCGTCGGTGTCGCCGGGAATCTCGGTCGAAAAATCGTCCTTCTTTTTCTTTCGGAAGATCCCGAAGATCTTTTCAAACATGAGTTCCTCCGCCGTCGGTCAGTTCTCGATTTTATTGACCCTCCGGGGCCTCCCCCGTCGGAGCGTCCTCGGGCGGAACCTGCGCCGATGTCATGGCAAACAGTTTAGACAGACGTTCTTCGAGTTTGGCGACTTCCACCCGGAAACTTTCGATGTCCTGCATCCGGAGTTCGATCAGCGTGCGCCGTCCGAATTCGGCTCGCACGAGTTCGAGCCGGAAGCGCTCATATTCCTTTTTCGTCTGATTCGCCAGATCGACCACCTTCTGCCGGGTCTGCTCTATCTCGGTCCTGATATTCCGAATCTCACTGTCGGTTTTGGATATGTCGGCCTCGAGCCCGCCTATTTTCTTAATCAGGCTGTCGTAGGCGGCCTCCTGCTTCTTCATGTTCTCATGCTTCTTCTCGAACTCTTGCATCGCCCCT
>CBFDAY010000531.1:0-1728 GCA_965602895.1 uncultured bacterium | reverse complement strand
CAGCCTGCGCGCGCGGGCGAACGAATCGAAGCATGATAAACGCCGCGATGAGAAAGACCGCTGCGGCCGGAAATATCCAGCGATAGCCGAGCGTGTCGATCAGCACCCCCCCGACAAGCGGCCCGATCATCTGGGGCAAAGCGATGCTTATGAAACTGAGCCCCACGAACTCGGCGGTGCGCTCCTTCGGAATGAGGTCGAGAAAAAATGCGTAGCCGACACCGATAATTGCGGCAAAAGGTATGCCCGTAAAGCCGATTGTTATCAGCGCGTGAGTCAGGTTTTGCGAAAACATGACGACGATCTCGGCGACCGCCCAAAGCGCGATCATGAAAGACAGGATCCCCCTTCGGCCGATCCTGTCGCCAAGCATGCCGAGCGGAAGCACGAAAATCGTCGAAACAATGGAAAACGCCATCGGCACAAGAAGCGAATCTCCTTCGGACGCCCCCAACTCTTCGACAACGAAAAGAGTATTGAACGGCACGACAATCATTAGGCCAAGCCACAGGAAGAACTGCACGATGTAGAACTTGACGGCGTCGGCCTCTTTCGCGACGCTTCGCAGGTAGCTCGCGATCCCAGTCATGGACGGCGGCTTGCCGGACGGCCTCTCCGGCTCTCGTATCAGGACAATCGTGACAAGAACGCTGACGAAACAGACAATGGCCACCGCGCGAAACACAGCAAGGGGGCTGCTCTCCCATATTTTCCATCCGATAAGAAAAAAGGCGATCAGCCCGAGGCTGCCCATCAGGTTCATCACACCGCTTGCGGTGCTGCGCTGGCGCTGCGGAGTTATGTCGGGCAACAGGGACCAGTACGGTGTCTCAGCAAAAATCACGAGCGAATACATCGCCGCCGAATACAGGACAAGGGCCCCGAAGGTGCGCGCGTGCGGCAGGCCCCATATGCAGGCAGACGCGCCCACAATTCCCAGGAGGATGTACGGCCTGCGGCGGCCGAATCTGCCGGAGGTGCGATCGCTGATGTAGCCGATAATCGGTGAGATAATGCAGCCCGCGACGCCCGCCAGGCTCAACACAAGCGCTATGTGGAACTTGGAATCGCTGAAGTTCTTCAGAAAAAGCGGCATCGAGGCGGAATGAAATCCCCAGAAAAAATCGAACCCGAACAGGCCCGAGCCGAGGATGACCATTCTCAAGGGGGTGATTCTGGCAGCTTGATTCAATCCGGTTCCTTTATGGAAAGACATCCTTCGCGCTTTTCCCCGGCATATCCATGATCCGCGTCACGGCGCAGGCATTCACCACACGGAGCGGCGGACGGCGATTATGTCCCCCTCAAAACGCAAAGTAATGCACCAGCTCTTTCGTCATATTCACGAGGTCGCTGATCTCGACGCGCTCGTTGGCGGCGTGGGCTGAGATGTTATCCGCCCGGACCGGAGAGACGCCGATAAACTTGTCGGTCTTGAGGACCTGGGCCACGCACCCCATGTCGGTCGAGCCGCCGAGACCTCCGACAAGGAAGTCGCCGTAGTCGTGCACGGCCCGGCGCGCCTCTATCATCTTCTTCATATAGGGGCTTTCGATATCGAAGACAACCGGCGGATAGTCGCTGACCGCCTTTACCTTCACATCAATGAGCTTGCTCTTTGCCTTTCCCCGCTCGACCGCTTGTTCTATCTCCTTGATCGCATCTTTATCGCTTTCCTCGGGAATGTATCGGCGGTTCACAACGAGTGAGCACTCTCCGGGTGTAATG
>CBFDAY010000530.1:0-1750 GCA_965602895.1 uncultured bacterium | reverse complement strand
TTTAAAGCAGTGCCAGTAAAGAAAACCCCTCCTGAATCCCAGTGTCGTGGTAATGTTTTTGCGCCCGGGCCTAGTCGAGGGAGCCGAGCACAAGGCGCGTGCCGACGCTGTTTTGGACGTATGCCTCGGGCATTCTCCGGGCAAGCTCGTGGATGGCTTTCCATCCCGTGCAGTGTGTGGGCAGCAGGAAATCAGGATCGAATTCTTCGATGGCGGCGACCGTCGGATCGATGATCGATTCGAATAAGGGGCCTCCCAGATGGAAACCGCCGATGATGCCGTGCACCTTCTCCGCGCCTGCCAACTCGCGCGCGTAGCGGACGGTGTTTACGATTCCGGCATGCGCGCATCCCGAGATTATGACAAGCCCTTTCCCCCGGAGCGCGACGACGAGGCTCTGGTCGTCGAGCGTGAGAGGATCGGGCTGCTCGACGCCGTCGACAACCGCATATTGAATCGGCAATCCAAATTCGAACTCGGTGACGCGCGGTATCTGGCCGGTCACGAGAATAGTCCCTTCTGCCGTCAATGAGGGTTCCTCTTTTCGAAAGATATTTCCGCCCGCCTGTTCGAGCGTGTCGGCGTCCGGAGGCGGCAGCTTCACCTGCGTGCCGTCGGGGATCTTGATAATTCGTAGTCGGAAGGCGTGGGGATGAATGATTATGGGAACGCCGGGGCGCATGCGTTCCAGCGCGGGCGCCAGTGCGCGGGTGTGATCTATGTGGCCGTGGCTGATGACAATCGCCTCGACTTCGCTCAGATCAATTTCAAGCAGGTCGGCGTTTATGAGCACGGTCGTTTCACCCAGCCCGGCATCGAGCAGTATTGTGTGGCTCTCATTCCCGTCGGTAGTCCGCACGAGGGCCGAGAATCCGTGCTCGGCCAGGAGCGAATCCCCAAGCGTGTCGTGGCCTTTCCTGCGCGGTCGCCGCACGTTGTCGGTGCTTTCCAGTTGCAAGTCCACCGTGTTATCAACCAGCGTAGTTATCTCAAGAGTATCGACTTCTCGAAGCTGCATTTTTTCGGTCATTGTGGGGGTCTCCTCTGTATCCGCGGTCTTGGAATGCCGGCCTCCGTGAGAAGGTTGCGCCCGGGCCGGCTCAATCGAGGTCCACGGGCGTCTTGCACTCGCGGCAGCGTTTTGCGCCGCGGAAGAGCTTGAGGCCGCACTGCGGGCATTGATAGCGCGCTTCCTCGGCCGCCACCCATTTCTCCGTCCCCATCTCGCGCCACTGCGGGATGGCCCTCATCATTACTTTTTTGCCCACCGGCTGGGGGAAGTCCTCGATAAACGAGCAGGGAAAGTCATCGCATTGATAGCAGCCCTCATATCCCTTTTCCTCGGCGCACGACTTTATGGGGCACACCCTGCAGTACATGAAGACCTCGTCGGATTGGCAGCCCCGGCATCGGATCTCCTCGGCCGTGACGCCATAGACCGGGCCCAACTTCTCCTTGAATTTTTCGTTCCCCTCTCGATGGGCGATGCTTACCGCGCAGACTCCGCAATAGAGCCCGCACGGCGCCAGCAAATCACGGTTTACACTCATGTTTCCTCCTCCTCGTCAAGCTGCCTGTTTGCGGCCCGAACAGTGTCGCATCTTATGGGCGCTGCGCAGGCGCAGCGGCGTTGGTAGCAAGTTGCAAAAGCGATTTTGTGTAGGTATTCCTGGGACACGATACTAGGGCGAATATTCGGGAATCTTCTCGCCGAGCGCGAGCCGGCACAGGTCGCTCAACATGTATATTT
>CBFDAY010000529.1:0-1755 GCA_965602895.1 uncultured bacterium | reverse complement strand
CTCGCATCTCGCCCAGGCAAAGGAGAGTTCGGGCTTGCCTGTGCTCCGAAAAGACTTTATTATTGATGAGTATCAGATCTGGGAAAGCGCCGCCGTCGGCGCCGATGCCATATTGCTGATAGTCGCCGCCCTTTCCGAGGAAGAGTTGCGGGATTATCTGCGGCTGGCATCCGAAGTCGGGGTCGATGCGCTGGTGGAGGTGCACGACAGGGACCAGTTGCAGGCTGCCCTCGACGCGGGAGCCCGGATCGTCGGAATCAACAATCGCGACCTCAGAACCTTCAAGACGGATTTGCAGGTGACGCTCCGGCTTGCTCCCGAAATACCAGAGGGGCATGTGATTGTGAGCGAGAGCGGAATCCATACCGGCGACGATGCGCGCAGGGTTCGCGAGGCGGGCGCCGACGCGATACTCGTCGGCGAGGCGCTGGTGACGAGCGGCGATATCCGGAAGAAAATTGAGGAATTGATCGGTGGTCAGGGTTAAGATATGCGGCATCACAAATGTTGAGGATGCCCTGTGGGCGGCCGAGAACGGAGCCGATGCGGTCGGTTTCGTCTTTGCGGAGAGTCCGCGGCGGATCGATGCGGCCCGCGCCGGGGCGATCGCAAAGGAGTTGCCGCCGTTCGTTTCCGTCGTCGGAATATTCGTGGAGCCCGATCCGCGGACAGCGAAGGAAATTCTTGATAAGGTGGGTTTGGATTATATACAGTACTATGGAACCGACGAAGATCGTTTCTTGCAGGAATCCGGCCTGAGCAACCGGCGGCTTATTCATACGGTTCGCGTCGGTTCCGAGGCGGATTTGGTATCGATCGAGAAGACGCCGGCGGGTCTCATCCTTCTGGATACGAAAGTCGAGGGAAAGGCGGGAGGTACCGGCGAATCGTTTGACTGGGCCATCGCCGCGAAGGCAAAGGCATACGGCAAGCCGATTGTGCTGTCCGGCGGCTTAAATGCGGAAACGGTTGCGCGGGCAATTGAAATCGCTTCGCCCGACGCGGTCGATGTTTCCAGCGGCGTCGAGGCCGGGCCGGGCAGGAAAGATCCGGAGAAAGTCCGGGAATTTATTCGGAGGGCAAAGGGACATGTTACCTGACAGCGGAGGTCATTTCGGTCCATACGGCGGCAAGTACGTGCCCGAGACGCTTATGTCTCCTCTGCGCGAGCTTGAAGACGCGTACCGGGAATGCAGGGAGGACCCCGACTTCGAGCAGGAGCTGCGCTATTATCTTTCCGAGTATGCCGGTCGGCCGACGCCTCTGTTTTTCGCCGAGCGCCTCACCGACCGTCTGGGCGGCGCGAAGGTGTATCTCAAGCGGGAAGATTTGTGCCACACCGGCGCCCACAAGATCAATAATACCATCGGGCAGGCCCTGCTGACCAGGCGAATGGGGAAAACGCGTGTGATCGCCGAGACGGGCGCGGGCCAGCATGGCGTTGCGACCGCTACGGTTGCCGCGCTGTTCGGGCTCGAATGCGAAATCTACATGGGTGAGGAAGATATGCGGCGACAGGCGCTCAATGTCTTCCGGATGCGGTTGCTGGGCTCGAAGGTGACGCCGGTGAATGCGGGCAGCATGACATTGAAAGACGCGATCAATGAGGCCATGCGCGACTGGGTCACAAACGTTCGTACCACCCATTACATACTGGGTTCCGTGCTGGGCTCCCATCCGTTTCCCATGATGGTTCGCGATTTTCAGCGGATCATCGGAGCCGAGGCGCGCAGGCAGATATTTGAGAAGGAGGAG
>CBFDAY010000528.1:0-1757 GCA_965602895.1 uncultured bacterium | reverse complement strand
AGCGGCGAGTTTCGCGACCGCGCCGACATCGGGCTGCCGGGCGTACAGGAGGAACTCGTCCGGGCCGTGTGCGAAACCGGGACCCCGGTCGTGGTCGTTCTTATCAACGGCAGGCCGCTTTCCATCCCATGGATCGCCGAGCGCGCGCCGGCCGTTCTCGAGGCGTGGCTGCCCGGCGAAGAGGGCGCCGAGGCGGTGGCCGACGTCCTTTTCGGCGACTGCAATCCCGGCGGCAAGCTGCCCATAACGATTCCGCGCGCCGTCGGTCAGATTCCCGTCTTTTACAACCACAAGCCGTCGGGATGCCGCTCGGTCATCTACGGCGACTACGTTTCGCTGAGCTGTAAGCCGCTCTACGCTTTCGGGCACGGCCTGAGTTACACGCGGTTCGAGTTCGACGATCTCCGGATCGAGCCCGGGCGCGTCGAGATGGGGGGAGAGGTCAAGGTGGCGGTCGATGTCCGGAACGTCGGCGGGCGCGCGGGCGATGAGGTCGTTCAGCTCTATGTGCGCGACGCGCAGGCGAAAATAACGCGACCTGTCAAGGAGCTGAAGGGATTTATGAGGATATCCCTTGAGCCGGGAGAGAGGAAGACCGTCGCCTTCACGCTGTTTGTCAACCAGCTCGGATTTTATGATGAGAACATGGAGTTCGTTGTGGAGCCGGGCACGATAGAGGTTATGCTGGGCGGCGCGTCGGATGACATACGCCTTACGGGCGAGTTCGAGATCGAGGGCGAGACGATAGAGATCAGCAAGAGCAAGGTTTTCTTCAGCGCGGTTGAAATCGGCTGAGAGAGGGCCGAAGCGGGCGAAGGAGGAGGAATCGATGGATCACAAGGAAGCTTTCGAGTGTGTTGAGGCCAACAGGGATTACATCGTCGAGATGTTGAGGAAGCTCGTGCAGATAGATACGTCGGTGCCTCCCGGAAGGAACTACGACAAGCTGGTCGCCGCGCTCGAGCCCGAATTCGAGAAATTCGGCTTCACGAATGAGAGAGTGATAATCCCGGAGGAAAAGGTCAAGGAAATCCCATACGATCTGGAAGGCGAGCGCGTGAACCTCGTGGCCCGAAAGGACGTGGGCAAGGAGACAGTCTCGGTTTACGCGCACATGGATGTCGTGCCCATCGAGGAGGGATGGGATTGCGACCCCTTCGCCGGCGTTGTCGAGGGCGATACGTTCTACGGCAGGGGCGCATCCGACATGAAAGGCTCGATCGCGTGCCTGATGGGCGCGCTCAAGGTAATGCACGACCTTTCGCTGGAGCCGAAGTTCAACATGCGCTGCATGATATGCACGGATGAGGAAATCGGGGTCTACCCGGGCGTTTTACACCTCGCGCTCAACGGCTACGTCGAGGGGCACATGCTCAACCTCGAACTCGGGGCACAGGAGCCGATTCTGATGCAGGCCTGCGAGGGATCGATCAACGTGACGATAACCGCGATCGGCAAGAGCTGTCATTCCGGAATGAACTATATGGGGGTCAACGCCCTGGAAGAATTGATTCCGATCATCAACGAGCTGCTTGCGCTAAAAAAAGAGGTGGAAGCAAGGGAGTCGAAGATCCCCTCCTTTCCGCTGCCGAATGTGCCCTCGACTCAGCTCACACCGATGTTCAACCTCTCGGTCATAAGGGGCGGCGCCAAGCCGAACATTACACCCGGAGAGTGCTCACTCGTTGTGAACCGCCGATACATTCCCGAGGAGAATGCCGATGAGGTAATCAAAGAGATAGAACAAGCAGTCGAGC
>CBFDAY010000527.1:0-1765 GCA_965602895.1 uncultured bacterium | reverse complement strand
CTGTGCGAGCTGCCGAATCAGGGCTGGATACGGCCGCGCGTGCCCGAGGAACTCTACGATCTCGAAAACGACCCGAACGAGCAGCGGAACCTTGTCGACGATCCGGCGTTCAAGGCGGAGCTTGAGATGATGAGGGCCCGGCTTGACAATCACATGCGCGAAACAGGCGACCCGTACCTGGGAAGAGAATTCGAGAAAAACTACTCGGCGAAAGATTTCGGGATTGAACCGGGAAAAACCTATTTGTAGCGGTGCTTGCGGGGAGTACCGCGAACCGTGCCCTACAATATTCGATCCACCTTCGTCCGCGATCGCTTGGAGGGGACTGTCCCAGAATTACGGAATCCTGTTCCGTAGGATTCGTAGATTCGGGACTGTCCCATTCTAATAAATGACAATGCAAAACATCTCCCTGCTCATAAAACCCGCCTCGTACCAGTGCAACATCGATTGCGCCCACTGCTTCTACAAGCGGGTGGAGGGCGTGTATCCCGATGCGCAAACCTTCATGGACTCCGAGACCGCCGCCGCGCTCGTGCGCAAAACGCTCGGCCTGGGCCGCGAGCAAAACAACTTTTGCTGGCAGGGCGGCGAGCCCACGCTGATGGGATTGGATTTTTTCCGCCGGGTTGTTGAACTGCAGAGGCAATACGGCAGGTCGGGGCAGACGGTCGGGAATTCGCTCCAGACGAACGGAATCCTCATCGACGAGGAATGGGCCCGCTTCCTGGCCGAGAGCCGGTTCCTTGTCGGTCTCAGCCTCGACGGCCCGAAGGAGTTTCACGACCATTACCGCAAGCTCTCGTCAGGCGAGGGAAGCTTCGACAAGGTGATGGACACGGTCGGCAAGTTCAGGAAACACGGGGTCGAGTTCAACATACTCACGCTGCTCACTGACGCCAACATCTCCGAGCCCGAGAGGCTGTACTGCTTTTTCCGGGAACACGGCTTTTCCCATCTCCAGTTTATCCCATGCTTCGAGAACGACCCCGCGACGGGCGAGGATCTGCCTTTCTCTATCTCGGCCGAGCAACTGGGGAATTTCCATTGCAGGCTCTTCGACCTGTGGCTCGAAGACGGTTTCCCGGACGTCTCGATCCGGATATTCGAGGACATCCTGATCTACTTCATCGACGGCATCCATGTCTCGTGCAACTGGCAGGAGCGGTGTGAATCTTACTATGTCATCGAGCACAACGGCGACGTGTACCCCTGCGATTTCTTCGTGTACCCGGATTGGAAGCTCGGCAACATCGTCGAGGATTCGTACGAGCAGATCGCGCGGAATCCTATGCTCAGGGATTTCGCAGAGATGAAGGCACGGACCGCCTCCGAATGCGACGAATGCGGCTGGCTGGAGTTCTGCCACGGGGACTGCACGAAGTTCAGGCTTGACGAGCGTGGCGGGTACGAGGCCCTGAGCGCCTACTGTGGGGCCAGGAAAATGCTGTTCGAGCACATCGAGCCCCACCTGGAGCCCATCAAGGAGAAAGTGCTCGAAATCCGCCGACAAAACCAACCCCGCATCCACTATCCCGGCGTCGGCCGAAACGACCCATGCCCCTGCGGCAGCGGCCTCAAATACAAGAAATGCTGCGGGGGGTGAGCGCTAAATGTGCGATGCAGCTCCGGCTACCCAAATGGTTTCGGTTTTCAGAGGGTCTCTTTGTGTTCCGGTCTCCCTGTTATAGTTCAAGGCCAAGAATCCTTTGTAATATGCTGTCAAAACCTCTCAAATGCCGCGCTTCTGTCTGCAGCAATTATG
>CBFDAY010000526.1:0-1766 GCA_965602895.1 uncultured bacterium | reverse complement strand
CTCCGATGACATCCACCGCGCGATCGACACCCTCCGCAGCGAGGTATCGAACCTCGCGATCCGGACGACGCTGATGGTCGGGTTCCCCGGCGAGACCGATCGCCATTTCAGGCAAATGCTGAAGTTTGTCAGGGAGGCTAGGTTCGACAGGCTGGGAGTGTTCATGTATTCACCGGAGCCCGGCACCGTCGCCGCGGGCATGAGCAGGCAGGTACCCGACGAGTTGAAGGAAGATCGACATGAGGCGCTGATGCGCGAGCAGGTGTCGATATCCCACGAAATCAACCGCACTCTCATTGGCAGGAGAATGGAAGTTCTCGTCGAGGGGGAAGACGACTCCGCACCGAACGCGGTTGTCGGGCGCACGTATCGCGACGCCCCTGAAGTCGACGGGTTCGTAAGAATATCATACGAGGGCTCGCCGCCTCCGATCGGCGAATTCACTTATGTTGAGATAACCGGGGCACACGAATATGACCTTGAGGGGAAGCTGCTATGAGTTCCATAAATCTTCCGAACAAACTGACTCTCATAAGAGTCGGCCTCGTGCCGCTGTTCCTGCTCTTCTTGTCCGTTGACGGCATATACACCCATCTGCTCGCTCTCATCACGTTCGTAGCCGCGGCCATCACCGACTATTACGACGGGAAAATAGCGCGGGAGCGCTCTCTTGAGACCGATTTCGGACGCTTGATGGACCCGCTCGCAGATAAGATACTCATCTGTGCCGCGTTTATCTATTTTGTCGGATCGTATCCGAGGATTCCGGCCTGGATGGTAACGGTAATAATCGCGCGCGAGTTCGCCGTCTCGGGTATCAGGATGCTGGCGGCCGCCAAAGGCCAGATAGTCGCAGCCGACAGGGCCGGCAAGCTGAAGACGATAAGCCAGCTGACAGCGATTATCACCATCTTGCACGTGATCGTCTACATCAAGCTGTCGGAAATTGTGCCCGTGCTTTCGTACTGGCACTTGATAAAGGACTGGGCGAAGCTGGGGATATATGTCCTCGTCAGCTTCACTCTCGCCATGACGGTCATTTCCGGCTTTAATTATCTTCGCGCCAACAGGCGCCTGTTTTGGGAATCCCTCATGTCGCCGCCGGTCACCGCTCAATCGGATTAGGCGGATAACAGATGAGCGAAAGGGGTTCGATGAAGGATACCGGGGGATGGAAAGACAGGGCCACAATTATCTTTACATCGGTCCTGTTTCTTGGCCGTGCGCCGGTCGCGTCGGGGACGCTCGGTAGTCTGCCCGCTGCAGGCGTCGCGATCATACTGCGCGATCGGCCTGTCGCCATGCTGCTTATCGCTACCGTCTTGTTCCTGCTGGGCACGGTCGCATCCTCGCGCGCCGAAGAAATTTACGGGAGGAAGGACCCCGGCGAGGTAACGATAGATGAATTTGTCGGGATGCTCATCGCTTTCCTTTGGCTTCCTGTGACATGGGGCTCAATCGTCACGGTGTTCCTGCTCTTCAGGGCGTTCGACATCCTGAAGCCGTTTCCCGTGAACAAGAGCGAGCGCCTGAAAGGCGGCCTCGGAATAATGGCCGACGACGTGATTGCGGGCGTATACGCAAACGTGGCGTTCCGCATTCTCATGCTGATTTTCTGATCCGGGAGCAACCCGACGTGAAACCCGAGCGCGAAATAGGCGTGCTTCTCACGCGACACGGCCTCATGCTCGCCACCGCCGAGTCGTGCACCGGCGGTCTGATTGCGAATATGATAAACGACGTGCCCGGAAGCTCGGACTACTTCG
>CBFDAY010000525.1:0-1785 GCA_965602895.1 uncultured bacterium | reverse complement strand
AGCAATCCTGCCACGAAGCCGTCGTTGGTCTGCGCGTTCACACGGTGTTGGAGAGCGTCGGCGGCGCAGGCCGTCATGAAACAGTGCTCCCAGAACTCCTGGCGGTCAAACATCTTGGTTGCGCCCGAGAAACGACTGAATATGGAAACCGAGAGCGCGATGTTCTGAACTTCCGCAAATCCCATGAGTACGACTGCTTGCGAGATGCTGGAGATGTCGCGGTTAGCCCCGTAGTAGGCCGAGTTTGCCACTCTCAGCACCTTGGTCGTGATGATGGGGTCTTCTATTATCTCCCTCTCCACGTCCCGCGCGTCCGCCATCGGGTTGTTCATTACCTCGAGGATCCTCAAGATCACGTTTGGGAGGGTGGAGAGTTCCTTGATCTGCTGTGCACGTCGCTTGAGGTCAGAGAAAGAGAGAGCGCCCATGTCGCCTACCTCCGCAACAGCCGAAAATACGGGGTTAATTAACGTCGCGGATGCTGAAGTGCAACTTCTGTGCCAATATTATTGAACCGGCCCCAAACATCGAATAAAGGCTTGAATGGGCGCAATTTGCGGGGAGAAACGCCTCTCAAGCGTCGGTTTTCCCGGCGAATGGGCACAGATTTTGTACTTCTCGGCTACATTTTGGTAACCCGGGCTGCTACCGGCAGAGCACATTCGACACGGCGTGCAATGCGCCCGATGCCACGGAGAAGTCCCGGGAACCGCGATAGGTTTTTACATGCCGATCAGGCTTGGTCCAATCAGGCTATGTCTATGATGTTCTCGGGCTCATTTCCCTCCGCGACGCGCTTGAAATTGGCGAACGATTCGGCGAGAAAGCGCATAGAGACCTCACGCGTGACGCCTGCATTGTGAGGGGTCAAAATGATGTTGTCGGCCTTGAGAAGCGGGTTGTCCGGCTTCGGAGGCTCGTCTTTGAACGCGTCGATCGCCGCGCCGGAGATTATTCCCCTGTTGAGCGCCTCCGCGAGCGCCTCCTCATCGACAACCTCGCCGCGGGCCGAATTGATAAAGAGCGCCGTTGATTGCATCATCTCGAACTGTTTCGTGCTCATCATGTCCCTGGTGAGATCGGTGAGCGGAACGTGCATTGTGACTACGTCGGACTCGCGGAGCAGCTCCTCGAACGGGACCTTCTTCACGTTCAGTTCCTTTTCCAACTCAGCCGGGAAATCGAGGATATCGTGATAGATAACGTTCACGTCGAAGCCGACAAGCCTTTGCGCGAGCGCCTTGCCGATCCTGCCGAGGCCGACGATGCCGACCGTCCTCTTCCACAGCTCGAAGCATCCCTTGAACAGCAGCTCGGTCAATTTCCACTCGCCTTGCTTCATCGATGCGTCCGCCTCGGTGAATCTTTTCAGGAGCGCGATTATCACCATGACGGCGTGCTCCGCCACTGCGACCGAGTTTGCGCCGGGGATGTTTGCCACCGTCACGCCGCACGCCTTCGCCGCCGCCAGGTCGACATTGTCGTAGCCGGCGCCCAGGCGCTGTATGAGCTTCAAGTTTTTGGCGGGCTCGATAAGCTCTTTTCCTATCCATTCGAGGCCGACGAGGTAAAGATCGGCCTCGGCCGCGTGCTCAAGCGCCTTCGTCACGTACGCATCGCCGTCGGCCTCGGAGGATACTATCTCGTAGGTCCAGCCCTCCGGCATGTTGGCCTCAATCAAAAACTGCGCTGTAGGGTTGATAAAGCAGAGCATCTTCATTTCATTTCTCCTTCAAATATCCTCTCCAATGAACATTGCAGGAGCGCAGAGCCGCACGGCCTGCC
>CBFDAY010000524.1:0-1787 GCA_965602895.1 uncultured bacterium | reverse complement strand
GCATCCCGTAACGGGTTTTCCAGTAGTTGCCGGTGGGCTCGTAGGTTCCGTCGTAGATCTCGTAAGCGCTGAGATAATACGACGTATCGTCGCTGCCGATGGGGCCGGTATAATGCCTGAGCCGCACGGCGAGGGCAAGAAGGATAATCAGGCAAAGCAGAATCGCATTGCCGTAACGCGACCACTTCAACAGGCGCTCCTTATGTCGCTGTGGCCTTCCGGGTTACCTTGATGGCACAGAACTCGCCGCACATCGAGCAGACCTCGCTGTCCTGTGGACGGCTGCTCTCGCGAAAAGCGCGCGCTTTTTCCGAATCAAGCGCGAGCGCAATCTGGCCGTCCCAGTCGAGCTGCTTACGACATCGGGCCATCTCGTTGTCGCGCTCGATAGCGCCCGGGATACCGCGCGCGATGTCGGCGGCGTGGGCCGCAATGCGCGAGGCGATGACACCCTCTTTGACATCCTCAACCGTGGGCAGCCGAAGATGTTCCGATGGAGTAACGTAGCACAGGTAGTCCGCGCCGGCCAACGCCGCCAGCGCGCCGCCTATGGCGCCCGTGATATGGTCGTAGCCGGGCGCGATATCTGTAACAAGCGGACCGAGAACATAGAACGGCGCCCCGCCGCACAGGCTCTTCTGGAGGATCATGTTGGCCTGGATCTGGTCCAGCGGCACGTGGCCGGGCCCTTCACACATCACCTGCACGCCGGCCTCGCGGCATTGCTCGACGAGTTCACCCTGCAGGATAAGTTCCTGGATCTGTCCCCTGTCGGTCGCATCGGCAAGGCAACCCGGACGCATGCCGTCGCCCAGGCTCAGAGACATATCATATTTTTTCGCGATTGAAAGCAGCCGGTCAAATTTTTCGTAAAGGGGGTTCTCGGTTTTATTGTAGGCCATCCACTCCAGCATCAGCGCGCCGCCTCGGCTCACGATGTCGAGTATGCGCTTGTGCTTTTTCAGGCGGGCAACCGATTCCTGCGTAACCGTGCAATGGATAGTGGCGAAATCGACTCCGTCGGCGGCGTGTTTTTCGATTGACTCAAATATCTCATCCGCGTCGAGTTCCACGAACGATTTTTCCCGCAGCCGGGCGTCGAGGGCAGCCTGGTAGACCGGGACGGTCCCGATGGGAACGCTTGAACGCGCGAGCACTTCCCTTCGCACTTCATCCACGGAGCCGCCGACGCTGAGATCCATCACCGTATCGGCGCCGGCCGCAATCGCGACATCGAGCTTCCGCAGTTCCTCCGCCAGGTCGGCGTGGTCGCCCGAGGTGCCTATGTTCGCGTTAACCTTTACCCTCAGTCCCCTGCCGATTCCCAGCGGCTTGGCGCTCTTGTGCCTGATGTTCCGGGTAATTATGATGCTGCCGTCTGCGATTCCGTCCCTTATGTATTCCGGCGATCGTCTCTCGTCGCGGGCAACTTGCTCCATCTCGGGCGTTGTGATACCTTGTTTCGCTTTTAAGAACTGCGTCATTCGAATCAACCTTTCTTTCTCGGGAAAACTTCTGTCTCACGGGCACTGCTCAGCTTTCCCACGATTTCCCCGGCGACCGACTCAGGATCGGCGGCCGCCAGGACAGCCGAGATCATTGCCACCCCTGCCGCTCCCGCGGAGATGACTTCCTCTATGTTTGCCGGGCCCACCCCACCAAGCGCAAACACAGGCAGCCGCACGGCCGCGCAGATTGTCTGTAGCGCTTCGAGACTGACGGGAGGTCCATACCCCGCCTTCGACGGAGTGAAATAGACCGGGCCGAACGTGATAAAATCGGCGCCC
>CBFDAY010000523.1:0-1813 GCA_965602895.1 uncultured bacterium | reverse complement strand
GAGCATCAAGTTCATCTATCACGGCGAACTTTCCGCATGGGTCTCCGGCAAGGACCTCATCCTTCACACGATAGGCCGCATAGGGGTCGACGGCGCCCTTTACTGCGCGATGGAGTTTGTCGGCGAGACGATCTCATCGCTTTCAATGGCCGACAGGTTCTCGATGTGCAACATGGCGATAGAGGCCGGCGCAAAGGCCGGCATCATGGAGGCGGACGAGGTCGCGCTGGAATATGTCAGGTCGCGTGCGCGAAGGACGTTCCAAGTATTTAAAAGCGATTCCGACGCGCAATACCGTGACGTCATCGAGATCGACGCAGGCGCGATCGCGCTCCAGGTTGCGCTTCCGTCGCTTCCCTCCAACGCGAAGGGAATCGAGGAAATTGAAGAGATCGAGATCGACCAGGTCGTGATCGGCTCGTGCACGAACGGTCGCATAGAAGACATGCGTGTGGCGGCCGAAATCCTCAGCGGTAACAAAGTGCACCCGAACATAAGATGCCTCGTCATTCCTGCGACGCCCACCGTGGTCAAAAAGTGCAGCGAAGAAGGACTGATCGATATATTCCTCGACGCAGGCGCGGCTTTTTCGACGCCGACATGCGGTCCCTGCCTGGGCGGCCACATGGGTGTTTTGGCGGGTGGGGAGCGCGCCGTCGCAACGACCAACCGGAATTTCGTAGGGCGAATGGGACATCCTGAGAGCGAAGTCTATCTGTCGGGTCCGGCCGTGGCGGCGGCATCGGCCATCGCAGGCAGGATTTGCGGGCCCGATAAGGCTTTGAAAAGAAAACCGAATCGAAAATGATGAGTGGTGAAATGCCAATGCAAAAACTTCTGGACGTGCAAAGAGTCGATCTGAGAATCATGGGCCTCGAGACGGAGGTCGCCGAAATCCCCACGAAGCGTATCGAATGGGACAAGGCCGTTAGTGAGAAGGAGGCAGAACTCGCCTCGCTGGAGGCCGAGATCGAGGAATGCAAGAAGGATTTGCGCCATCTCGAGCGTCAGCTTGATGAGAAACAGGAGGATCGAGCGAAGTACAACTCCCAGTTGCCGCTTATAAAAACCAACCGCGAATACAAGGCGATTCTCCTCGAAATCGACGCGGTGGAAAAGGAAGTTTCCGACCTCGAGGAACTGATGATTGGCAGAATGACCGAGGTTGAGGAAATAGAGGCAAGGGCCGCGTCCGAAGCGACGGAGGTCGACAGGGCGAGAGAGGAAGCCGAAAAGGAAAAGGCAAAGCTTGAACAACAGCAAAGGGCGGTTGAGGAATCGCTCGAAGGAACGCGATCCGAGCGAGAGCATCTTGCCGCCGGCATAGATGTTTCGCTTCTCAGTCAATACAACAGGATCCGCGTCCGAAAGGGCGGGTTGGCGATGGCGCGCATCAACGACGAATCCTGCGGCGCGTGCCATATGCTGCTTCCGCCGCAGGTTGTAAATGAAGTTATAGGCGGCATCGTCAAGATTTGTCCCAGCTGTAATCGGCTGCTTTACTGGCTTGAGCAGTAATTCTTCCCCAAGGCCGCACCATGGCGGCTCCTGGAGCGGCTTTTCAAAACGTCGCCGGCGCAGCGAGAGTGATGCGTCGGCCACAGTTAGAGATTGCACCCCCATGAATTCCCTCGATTATCTCTTATCCTTTCAACGGTTCGGCATCAAGCTCGGACTGGACAACATTACACGACTGCTCGAGCGGCTGGGCAATCCCCACCGCGAGTTTCCCTCGATACATGTCGCTGGTACCAACGGAAAAGGCTCTGTGGTCGCCTTTATCCATTCGGCCCTGATATCGATGGGATATAGG
>CBFDAY010000522.1:0-1816 GCA_965602895.1 uncultured bacterium | reverse complement strand
GTGCGGTGACGTCGCTGCCGGTGATTTTTTCCAGTGAGGCCGAGTATGTGTTCCGGTTCTCATCCACCAGGCGAATTCTGCTGTTCTTTTTGAGGCGGAGAACGAGGCGGATGTGGCGCGCGTCGTCGCCGTCGAGCCTTACGAGTTTATCGGCATCGATCTGAGATCGTTTGATAAAGAATTGATGGGTGGTCATCGGGAAGCACGTGCGCATGCGATGCGGTCGCTATGCGCCGAAAACCTCTTTGAATCTGTCGAGGAATTTTTTGGTGAGCGGATGAACTTCTTCACCGCTGATTCTGGCGAACTCTTCGAGCAACTCCCTCTGGCGTTCGTTGAGTTTGCTCGGCGTTTCAACGACAACCCTGGCAAGGATATCGCCTTTGCCTCGGCCTCGCAGGCTCGGCATCCCGGCGTTCCGTATGCGGAACACCCGATGTGTCTGCGTTCCGGCCGGTATTTTCAGCGTGGTCTTGCCGTCCAGCGTCGGGATTTCCATCTCGGTCCCGAGCGCCGCCTGGGGAAATGAGATCGGGACATCGCAGAGCAGGTTGCTTCCGTTGCGTTCGAAGAGATCGTGTTCCAGCACATTGATGACGATGTACAGGTCTCCGCTGGGTCCTCCTCGGGTTCCTGCCTCGCCCTCGCCGCGGTAACGGAGCCGCGAGCCCGCATCCACTCCCGGCGGAGCCGTGATCTTCATCTTCTTTTCCTTGCGGGCGCGTCCTTCTCCCCTGCATGTCTCGCAGGGATGCTCAACGATGGAGCCCATTCCGCCGCATTGATGGCAGGTGCGCGCGATGCTGAAAAAGCCCTGCGTCTGCCTGACCCTTCCCGCCCCTTTGCACAGCGGACACGTGGAGCGGCTCGAGCCGGGGGCGGCGCCTGTGCCATCGCACTCCGAGCAGGTTTCCATCCGCGGTATCGATATCTCGCGCTCGAAGCCCTCATATGCTTCTTCGAGCGTTACTTCAATCTCATAGCCGAGGTCGTTGCCGGGATGCGCGTGGGATCTGGCGCGCGTGGTTGTTCCTCCAAAGAAGTCCTCGAAGATGTCGCCGAAGATATCGCCGAATCCGCCGAATCCGCTGAAATCGGTGAAGCCCGACTCGACGCCGGCATGCCCGAACTGGTCATAGTTGGCGCGTTTCTGCGCGTCGGTGAGGACGGCATACGCCTCTGAGGCCTCTTTGAATCGCTCTTCGGAGTCTTTATCGCCCTGCGTGCGGTCAGGGTGATACTGCATGGCCAGTTTTCGATAGGCCGTTCTTATGTCGTTTTACGAGGCCCTGCCGGAGACCCCCACCACCACGTAATAGTCGCGTTTTTTAATGGTGGTTTAATAAAGCGGTATACGGTTTTATAGGGTGGATTTTACAAGACCAGAAATCACCCCGCCCCGCGGCAAAGCATGTGCCAGACTCTTCCGCGAATTGTCCTGCATCCCATGAATCAGCCGCACGATGCGGTGTTGCGTGCGACTACTTATTCTCTTCCTCTTCCTCGGTGACTTCGTATTCGGCGTCGGTCACGTCCTCGGCGTCCTGCGCCTCGGGTTGGGGCTCCGCTTCCGGTCCCGGCTGGGCCTGCGCGGCCTGCTCATAGAGGCGCTGGGCGAACTCATGGGAGACGGAGGTCAGTTCTTCCACGGCTGCTTCGATTGCCGCCGTGTCCTCGCCTTCCATCGCCGTGCGCACTTTCGCTATCGCGCTTTCTGCGCGGCTCTTTTCATCGTCGGACACCTTGTCTCCGAGGTCTTTAATCGTTTTTTCGACCGAATAGACCATGGAATCGGCTTGATTCCTGGCCTCGGCGA
>CBFDAY010000521.1:0-1831 GCA_965602895.1 uncultured bacterium | reverse complement strand
CTACCGACCGCCGCGCGCGCGCCTTGTGGGCCGCTCTTCCGATTCGTCTTCCTTTTTCAGGGACTTAAGAATGTCGTTGTAGATCCTGAACTGCGCCTGCTCCAAAATCCACTTGGCCCCGAAGATGATGGCGATGGCGATGCACTGCATGAAGTATCGCCTTACGAAGAAGGACGCGGTCATCGCCGCCAGGCACAGCAGGAACCATATGTGCGTGCGGATGAGTTCAGATATGCCCCGCCGCCGGGCGAACAGAAAACCAAGGCTCTTCTTCGGCGGGGCTATTGCGGCGCCGCAAACGGGGCAGAAACGGCTGCCGGCGGGGATCGGCCGTCGGCAGGCCATGCAAAGCAGCACCGTGCCCGCCGGCCCGAGACGGGCGCCGCAGCCCGAGCATTTTGAAGCCCCGGGATCGTTCTTCGCGCTGCAGACCGGGCAGCTTGATCCGGGCGTGTCCAGCTCGGACTCGATGATGCCGAGTGTTGTTCTCTGGAGATCGGAGTCGAGTCTTTCGAATCCTTCCTCTTCCCGCTTTTTAAGCGCATCTCGGATTCCCAGCAGATTGCTGCGGCACGAGGGGCAGCCGGCCAGATGCTGCTCGGCCGCGGCATGCTGTTCCGGCGAGAGCAGGCCGTCGAAGTAATCGGCCAGCATGATCGGCGGCAGGCATCGCTCAGTTGAAGCCTTGCCTTCGGGCGCTGCGAGGCTGTCACCCAGGAGAGAGCCCAGCCTCCTGGCGGCCTCGACCTTCCTTGCGCATCGCGGACACGACGCTATGTGCCGGGCGAGGTCATCGCGCTGCGATTCATCCAACTGCCCGCTCGCGTATTCGTCGAGCTTTTTCGATGATGGGTGTCTCAACACCTTTTGCATCACCTCCCGGGGCGATCCCCGATGCCGCGCGTCAGTCGGCCAATTCCCTCCTGAGACGCCTTGACAGCTTTTTCCGTATGCGGAACAATCTGGTGGATACGGTGTTTATCGGAACGTTCGCAAGGTCCGCGATTTCCCTGTACTTCAGCCTGTGCAGGTAATGCCATTTTACCAGGAGCTGTTCATCAGGCCGGAGCCGGCCGACGGCGGCCCATACCTCTTCGGAAACGTCCGCTTCGCGCGAGTTGGAGGGAGAGTATTGGGCGGTCGGCTCCGCCACATGGCCGAGGGTCTCGCCGGATCGCTCATTGCGGCTCTTTATTCGGATAGAGTCGATTGTCTTGTGCAGCGCCACGGCGCACAGCCACGACTCGATCCGGTTGCGATTCCTTATCGAAGAAAGCGCGCGGCAATCGTTTGTGATAAGGTCTTTAAATACTTCCTGGAAGATGTCATCCGCATCGGATTTCGCGTCGATCCGTCCGAGCGAGCAGAGCTTTTGGACGATCGTCCCGCGGATGAGCGAGCCGAATCGCCGGAGGAATTCGTTCCACGCCTCCTGCTCCTGCCGGATGCATTTGTCCACGAGCGAAGAAGTTGGCAGGCTCTCCCACGGAGGTCGGTTCCTGTTGTCATCATTCGAGACCAAAATGTCCCCACACCGAAGCGCGGGCGGCCGCGCCGCGATAGTATCCTCAATCACTTTGTATTTCGGTCAAAAACGATACTATCAGACGTGCCATGAATTGTCCATACTTACTTGAACGGGCCGGCGTTCGGCGGCGGAACGGTTTCGAATCGAGAAGGGAAGCAGTGAGGTCAGGTCTTCGCAATAACAGGAGAGACGCGTCTTAGATGGCGCTAATTGCTCCCGCGACAAGACCTCACGCATTCTCACAACCCGTCATTGCGAGCATCCTCACCCGCTAGGCGGGAGACTTGACCAAGAAACGGGCGG
>CBFDAY010000520.1:0-1851 GCA_965602895.1 uncultured bacterium | reverse complement strand
CGAGATCGTTAGGCTCGGCGAAAATCTCGGCATCCCCACGCCGCTGAACTCGTTGATGGTGCGCGTCGTCAACCGCATGGCGCACGAAAAGCTAGTCCCCGGCGCTCACACAATCGCCGATCTCCGCGCGATGTTGAAAGAAATGGACAGCGGAAATTGACGGTTCTCCCGCCAGTCAACGGGTCGGGTTGCGGCTGCCTTTCGGGCGCGGTCGGTTTCAGCGTCGCATTTTCTGGATAGGGGCGGTTCGCGAACCATCCCGTCACTCCGCCTTTGCGCCCTTTACCTTTACGCTGACCACGGAGGCGGCGAACCCCGCCAGTTCTTCCATCGACATGCCCGACTCTTCAATTATCGCGCTCACCGTCGGGTCGTTTGCCACGACTCCGGCAAGCATCTCGGTCGGGAAAGTCGTCTCGTCCATTATCTCAACGTTCGCGAAGCCTGCGCCCTCTATTGCCGCAATATATTCGTCCTTGAGCATCGCTCCCCCCACGCAGGCGGCGTAAGCATCCATTGATTCTTTTATGAACTCGGGAAGCTCTTTCAGCAACACTATGTCCGACACCATGACGCGCCCGCCGGATTTGAGAATCCTGTAGGCTTCCTGAAAGACTCTCGGCTTGTCGGGCGAGAGATTGATGACACAGTTCGAGATGATGACATCGACGGAATTATCGGCGGCAGGGATGTTCTCGATCTCGCCGAGCCTGAACTCGACGTTCCCGTAGCCCCCCTCATCGGCGTTTTTGCGCGCCTTGTCGAGCATCTCGGGGGTCATGTCGACTCCGATGACTTTTCCGCTCTTGCCGACCTTGTTCGCCGCGAGGAAGCAGTCGAAACCCGCCCCCGAGCCGAGGTCGAGCACCGTATCACCTTCCTTCAGGGATGCAAGCGCGGTGGGATTGCCGCAACCGAGGCCGAGATTCGCGCCCTCGGGGACCGAACTCAACTCATCATCCGAGTAACCTATTTCCCTGCTGATTTGTTCGGCGGTCTGCGGTGCGCCGCAGCACGAAGCCTCGGGCGACGGACAGCACGAACTCTGCTGCGTGACTCTGCCGGCATATCGTTCTCTGACGGCTTTCTTGATTTCCTGTTCCTGCATTTGTTGTTTCCCCTTTCTTCAGTCCTGCATTATCTCCGACATCATGGGTCCGAGCATGCCCTTGACGCTCTCGGCGAATGCGTCGGACTTGACCAGAGAAATGCAGCACACCTTTCCTTCGGATTCAAAGGCAATGACGGCGAGCTTATCGCCCGCTTTGATCCGGGCCTTCTCTCTGACGTCTTTCGGGAGCACTATCTGCCCTCTTGCGTCAATCGGAACGAGCGCCTCGACCCTGCAGCATGGCGCTCCCGGCCCGCACATCTTTGCGGCATTCACTTTTCCGCTCTTCGCCATGTGATTACCTCGCTTTTAAGCGTTTCTGAATATTCTGATTTATCTGATAATTCATTATACACCATAATTTCCGTCCTGTCAAGCTCTCCGCCCGAATCCTTGTTCTGGATTCCCGCTTCCGTGGGAATGACATTGGCCGCGTGAAGTTTTTGTCTGGAAAGCCGAGTATTCTTTACTTTTGGAGATGCAAATTATGGCAATTTAGCGGAGAAAATCAGTGAAGAATGGAAAATGCATTCTTCACTAGTGTGCTGTCCCAGAAATACGTTTATAAAATTCTGCAGTCGAAGTTGCAGCAATCGCGGGCATATTTCAAATTTTCGACTTGTCTATTTAGGCAAGATACTTGTAGGACAGCACACTAGTGAAGAGTTCATTTTCTATTCTTCACAGTCAGCCAGCTTCAATTCGCCCTTTAAAGCAGTGCCAGTAAAGAAAACCCCTCC
>CBFDAY010000519.1:0-1853 GCA_965602895.1 uncultured bacterium | reverse complement strand
GCCGAGCAGCAGATCCGACTTTCCGAGAAGAAGTATCGAACCCTCTTCGAGGAATCGAAGGATTGCGTCTATATCACTTCACCGGAGGGAGCGTTCCTCGATGTCAATCCCGCCGGTGTCGAATTATTCGGGTACCCGTCAAGGGAGGAACTCCTCAAGGCCGACCTTGGCCGCGATATCTACATGAATTCCAAAGACCGCGATGCTTTTCAAAAGGCGATCGCGCGGCATGGCTTTGTCAAAGACTACGAATTGCTCATGAAGAAGAAGGACGGTCGCGAGCTGAACATCCTCGTGACCGCGAACTCCGTGTGCGAGACGGACGGCAGCATCGCCGCCTATCGCGGCATCATGCGGGATATTACCGCGCAGAAAAAGCTCGAGCAACAGCTACTGCAGTCGCAAAAGATGGAAAGCATCGGCACGCTCGCCGGCGGCATCGCGCACGACTTCAACAACATCCTGGGCGGAATCCTGGGTTATGCTTCCTTTATGAAAACAAAAATGGATGAGGGCCATCCTTTTTCCGGTTACATTGATACGATCGAATCGGGCGCGATGAGGGCCGCCGAGCTTACCTCTCAATTGCTGGCATTCGCCCGCGGCGGGAAATATGAGACGCAGCCGATTAATCTGAACAGGATCGTGGATGAAACCCTGAAACTCCTCGGCAGAACATTGGACAAATCCATCGAGATCAATTCGCGCCTGTACCCCGAACTCCCGACGGTCGAGGCCGACGCCGGCCAAATGCAGCAGGTGTTGATGAACCTGTGCGTAAACGCGGGCGACGCGATGCCGGGCGGAGGCAGGATGCTAATCGAAACGAATATCGAGACCCTCGACAAAAGGTATGCCGAGAAACACATGGGGGCAAAACCGGGTGAATACGTCGTTGTCACGCTCACCGACATTGGAATCGGTATGGACAAGGAGACCGTACATAGGATATTCGAGCCTTTTTTCACAACCAAGGAAGAAGGCAAGGGCACGGGGCTCGGCCTGTCGATGGTATACGGCGTCATCAAGAACCATGGGGGTTTCATCGATGTTTACAGCGAGCCGCACGAGGGGAGCACGTTCAAGGTGTTTCTGCCTGTAAGCGGGAAGACCGAAGTGGGGCGCTCCGCTGAGGCCGACGAACTCGTCGGCGGCAACGAACTCATTCTCGTCGCCGACGACGAGGAACCTATGCGCCGGCTCGCCCGGGAAATCCTCGAGGCATACGGCTATCGCGTGCTCCTGGCCGAAGACGGCGTGGAGGCGGTAGAAATCATCCGGGGACAAAACGGCGAGATCGATCTGGTGATTCTCGACATGGTCATGCCGAAAATGGGAGGTCGGGAGACTTATCTGAGAATGAAAGAGACACATCCGCTGATAAAGGTGCTTCTTTCCACGGGGTACAGTCGGGATGGAAAAGCGCAGGAGATCCTCGACAGCGGCGCCATGGGATTTGTGCAAAAGCCTTACCACGTCGACTCGCTGCTGTCAGCGGTTAGAGATGTCCTCGACGCAAGCGCGCGAGTTTGAAAGATGCTTCCGGAAAGATCGGGGCGCCGATGCCGAGGGAACAGGGTTGCGGGAGCCCTCCTATCAAGACCATTCCCCCGCCCCTTTATCCTCCCCGCGCGACGACAAGGCTTTTTACGAATTCCATAAGATGTTTGAAATGTTCCAGGGCCTCGGGATACAACAGTGGACTTAATATTGCCAAGTCACCTTACGATACCGCGGACACCAGCCGAAAGAAATTGCCTCCCTCAAGGAATTTTTTCCTCATTCGCGCAGGGCGCACCGCTAATCGCACGGCCGGGCTATTCATTCCAACACATGGCATTTCAACGACTTAT
>CBFDAY010000518.1:0-1866 GCA_965602895.1 uncultured bacterium | reverse complement strand
ACGATCAGGTTCGTGCCGCTGTTGTCGATCAAAACGCCGCCGAGGTCCATGTCCATGTCGGCCTCGACGTCGAGATTGACAACCCTCAACTGATACGTCTCCCTCCTGTGGTGCGAATACACAAGGCGGTTTCCCTCGGGCGACAGACGCAGGAACAGCTGGTTTCCGGGAAGATGAATCTGAGTGTAGCGGCCCGGCTGGTCGCGCCTGGTATCGGCATAGAAGAGATCAAAATTACACCGGTACATTTCTGTCGGATCGATCGCGCGCCACCTGCCGTTTACATCCTCCTGGAAGAAGACGAGCGACTCGTCATAGGAAAAGTTTCCCGGAAGCTGCGGATTGCGCGACTGGGCGACCCTTTTGAGCCTCGGGTCATCGGGCGATCTGGGCGGCGGGGCGAACCCGTCCAGGATGTCTTCCACGTCGTACAGTATGTAGCCGTTAAGCTTGTCGAAATCCAGGTCTTCGGCGGCGGTGAAAAAAATCATGCTGCCCGAAGGGGACCAATTGCCGCCCATTACGAAGAATTCGCGAGGGTTGAAATTAGTCAGAAACCATCCCGGTGCGCCCGCGACCGACTGGCCGTCGGGCTCGATGGGAATGTATGCGATGTTTCCCCAGTTGACGCACAGCATCGCATCGCCCCACGGCAATCTCATTATGACCGGTGAAAGCGTTTTCCCCACCGGAATCGGCAGCGACATCGGGATATCGGAAAACGGACTCTCAAAGTCGCGAACAGGCCCCTCGGACGGGTTTATGGGAGCAATCTTGATGTGGTACGGCCCGCTCCACCACCATTCCGCCCATCCCCATTTATTGAAGTCAATATGATCGGCAACCATGAAGACCACGTGCTTGTCATCCGGCGTCCACGCGATTGGGAAAAACGGCAGCACCGTTTCATATTCCTGAGAGATATCCCAGGGGTTCTCGATGTCGTCAATGCTGACAACTCGCACGCGCACGCGCCACTTAAAAAACTCGACAAAGGCTATCATGGAGCCGTCGTGTGACCAGATCGGGAAGCTCGCCAGATTCTCCGGCGTGAGCGGAATTATCTTTTGCCTCCCTATTGATATCGTGCGGTTGCTCGGCGCAAACAGTGTCTCATAGTAATCGGGAATGGAGTCTGCCGAGGCCGCCGTCACGAAGTCCAGGAAGTCGCCCTCGAGGTATGAAGCGAACTGAAATCCGTTTGAGCTCAGGCCGGGAACAGTGAAAATATTCCCCCGCCCCGCCCGCATTCTCCCCCGCGCTCCCGGCAGGTAATACGCATGCCTTTTCTGTGAATACTTTGAAATCACCCGATCAAAACGCTCCCTTATCCGATCTATAACCGACACCTTGGAAGCCGCGAACGGGTTTTTGACCGAAGCAGCCGCAATTTGAATCTTTCCATCCGAGATAACGGCTCGGCGGCCCGATGTTAACCGATGTTCGGCTCCATCCTGGGCCGCCAGGGTCGCAGTTCCGGCAATGCAGTCGACCGAAAATGCGCCGTCCGAACGTCCGAGTCTCAGCGTCGAATCATTCGTTCTGAGTGAGCTTGCGCCGAGGAAAACCTCAAGGGGATTCTTCCTATTTGTGGCAGCCAGCGTGACGGTTCCCCGCACCAGAGAAATCCTGCGGGAACCGTTGATCTCAAACTCGGCAGAGCCATCGGCTAACAGCCTCGTACCGTCAAAAGACATAAACGAGCGCGCCGATCCGGGCATTCTTACTCTCAAACCCTCGCCCAGATGATGCGCCGGCCTCAGCGCCGACCATTCGCCGTCGGCGCGTTTAGCCTCGATTCCGCTGGAACACCTCAAAACCATGCCGTCAATCTGCGCCGCAAAGGTTCTGGCGAAATACAGGCGC
>CBFDAY010000517.1:0-1867 GCA_965602895.1 uncultured bacterium | reverse complement strand
AAAGAGGTCCTGGTCAATTTGATAATGAATGCGTGCGATGCCATGGATAAGGGCGGACGGCTCACCATCACAGTGGAAGAAGCGGTGGCCGAACATATGGGACGAGCGATCTTGATTCGACTCAGTGACACGGGGCCGGGGATTCCCGAGTCGATTCGCGATAAGATCTTGGAACCCTTTTTCAGCTCTAAAGAAGAAGGTACCGGCCTTGGCCTTTCCATCTCCACTCGGATTGTGGAGGAACATGGGGGACAGTTGGAGCTGCGTTCCGAGGAAGGCCATGGCACGACATTCACAATCACCCTTCCTGTCCGGGAGGATAAATCATGAACTCAATTCTTGTCGTAGACGACGACTCTCAATTGAGGCGGAGTTTCAATAAGCTCTTGCGCGAGGAGGGGTATGAGGTGCGTACGGCCCCCTCCGGGGAGGCCGGCCTCGAGGCCGTCGAGCAAAGGGTTCCGGACCTGGTCATCATGGACGTACGCATGCCCGGAATGGGCGGTATAGAAACCTTTCAGGCCATGCGCAAGATTGACCCAAAGCTTCCTGTTATTGTAATGACTGCTTTTGGGACCACCGAGACCGCCATCGAGGCGACCAAGCTTGGGGCCTTCGATTATCTGTTAAAGCCCTTCGATATCCCCGACATCCTTACGGTGATCGAGCAGGCGCTCGAGGCGGGCCGCTTCATGCGCTCGCGGGTCGAAATGGATGTGGTTCCGGAGACGACGGCGACCGATGCCATCATCGGTCGAAGCCAGCCTATGCAGGAGGTCTATAAGTCCATCGGCAGGGTCGCCCCTACCGAGGCCACCGTGCTTGTCCGCGGGGAATCCGGAACGGGGAAGGAACTCGTGGCCCGCGCCGTATTCCAGCACAGCCTCCGCGCGGACAAAGCCTTCCAGGTGATCAACTGCGTGGCCATCCCCGAAACATTGCTTGAGAGCGAGCTGTTCGGATACGAAAAAGGCGCCTTCACAGGCGCGGTCAGCCGCCGTGTCGGAAAGATCGAACAGGCAAACGGCGGAACCGTGTTTCTCGATGAAATCGGCGATATGCCCCTCAGCATCCAGGCCAAGATTCTGCGCCTTCTCCAGGACAAGAGTATCGAGCGACTCGGCGGCCGCGAGACCATTCCGATTGATGTGCGCATCATCGCGGCCACAAACCGCAACCTCGAGGCGGCTCTTTCCGAAGGCCGGTTTCGAGAAGATCTCTATTATCGCCTCAAGGTGGTCGCAATCGAGCTGCCGCCTTTGCGGGAGCGCAGGGGGGATGCGCCTCTATTATGCGACCATTTCCTCGTCCGGTTCGCCAGGGAGATGAATATCGACAATCCGGGAATGACCGAAGAGGCCCTTGCCGCGGTTGAGAGCCACTCGTGGCCGGGCAATGTCCGCGAACTGGCAAACACTCTCCAAAAGGCGTTGATATTCAGCCGCGGCTATCCCATTCGTCCCGAAGACATCACTCAGGCTGTCCGGGACGACGCCGGGCGGACCCTGACCGATGACGCAGACATAGATAAGGCAATCCGCCAGTGGGCACGCGAAAACCTGATTGCCGCCGGCCGAAAAGACCTGTTCACCCATTTGATGAACCACTTCTCGGAGATACTCATAAGCGAGGCGCTCAATCTCACCGGCGGCAACCGCACCCGCGCCGCCGCGCTCCTTGGGATCTCCCGGCCGACCCTCCACGACAGGATGGAGAAGTACGGGCTGACCGAATGCGCAAGCGAAGGCGAAGTTTGACTTTACCTTGGGGTTCTTGCGCCGCTTTTCCTGTCAGGATTCTTTGCAGGTTGTAAAGATATCCGTCACCCACGTTGCCCATTCCGTTCATCATACCCCTGAAAAACGTT
>CBFDAY010000516.1:0-1873 GCA_965602895.1 uncultured bacterium | reverse complement strand
GCTCCGGCGTCTCGAAAATCTCGTCGATGACCACTTTGACCGACTTGCTCAAAATTTCCTTGCCCAAGCCGAGATGCTTGAGCAACGCAATCGTAATATCGTCGCTGCCGCGAAGGCTGTCCGCCGGGGGCGGCGCGGGGGGATTCCAGTACAGCATGCAGAACAGATGATCTATCTCCATGGTCTTGCGCTTCAATTCGCAGAGGACCTCGGCGTCGTGTTTCGAGTATTGGGCGATGCTCTTGTACGTCAAGTCGAGGTGGTCGGGATTGTGCACAATGATGGGTGGCCTGCCGTCGGCGAAGGTAATACCGCACTGGTTGACCGGATAAATCATCTTTGCGCCGAGTTTCTCCAATCCGAAATCATGGTAAAAGGGCATGTAGTCGATGAATTCCATGTACTGGGCGTGCATGTTATGGAGAAAACCCGGGAGCGTTGCCTCCTCCGTGCTGAGACCGCTGCCCCATTCGTGGCGTCTTTCCAGCAGAAGCGTCTGCATGCCGGCGCGCTGCAGATACGCGGCCAGAGTGAGGCCATTATGGCCGCCGCCGATAACAATTGCGTCATATGATTCCATCGGTTACCTTTCCTCTCTAAATCCTTCACGGTATCCCAGACGATTCCAGACAACATTACATCCCGCTCAATTCATCAGAAAGTATGCGGCCAGCCCTGCTGCCGCCGCTCCGCCCGCGCCGACGGCGAGCTTCCACAGCAGCGGCCGGACCCGGTCCGTCTCCTTCGTTTTCATTTCGTGCGGCAGACTCATGAATCTGGCGACTCGCAGCGCAAACAGCGGGTGCTTCCATGCGGAGTGAACCATAAGGTCGCCACCGGCCAATTTCTTGAGCGCGCCCGTCCCGCCCGTAGCGAGTTCGGTGAGCGAAAAGATTCCTCCGCGAACGAACATATTCGCTCCGGAATCGCGGCCATCGGCAATCTCGATTTCGCCATCCTTGAAATCGACAGTAATGGCGACGTTGCCCTCCAGGGCTTCGATGGCCAGTTTGCCGCGTATCTTGCACGCTTGTTTGTTTTTATAGGAGAAGTCGCGGACGTTCTGTTCAAAATACTGCAAAAATATCATGGCGAGACCGCTTGGTTCCTCAGTGTCTTTCAGCGTTATTTTAACTCGGTCTACTTGCATCGTTCTTCAAACGCGTTTCCACCACTTCTCAAGGTCGTAGTCGTCGGCTATCACCTGGAGCGCATTGTATGCCGGCGCGAATGTTATGTACCCATGCGGATGCTGGGTCGAACCGCACATGTACAATCCCTTGATCGGAGTCCTGTATTGGGAGAGGGTGGGAAAGGGTCGCTCGGACATCATGTTGTCAGGCGCGATGTCGCCGAGCATCCAATCGCCGCGAACCATGCTCACAAGCCTGTCGGAGATCTCCTTCGGCGTGTAGGGCGCGTAGTCGATTATCGTGTCTCCATCCAGGTTGGGAGCGTACTCGCGCCACTTCTTGATGCAGCGTTCCGAGTACTCGATCTTCACCTTTTCCCATTCTTCTTCGCTGCCGCGAAGGCTGAACGGGGCGAACTGCCGGATGAGGCCGGTGTATTTCCCCGGGGGCGCGTCGGTCGGATCGAAGAGCGAGTTCACGGCGCAGTTGAGCTTGGGGTCGACCAGCTCGCCCTTGCGCACGCGCTCGAAATGATCATCCAGGTCGGCGAGCGATTCATAGCCGACATTCATCACCCATGCCTGATTAATGTCAGGATCGAATTCGGCGGCCGTGTAGTTCGGCGGCTCGTTCATCGCCAGATGAACGCTGAAGAGGGTCCAATCTTTGTGTTTGCAATCCTTGACATTTTTCAGGAAATCGCCGTCCTCGATTTCTCCATCGAGGAACTTGAGGAACGT
>CBFDAY010000515.1:0-1874 GCA_965602895.1 uncultured bacterium | reverse complement strand
AGCGAAACCGAGGGACGTTCGGCCCGGGTTCGACCGCGCCGGTCTTTCTTCTTTTTCCTTTTTCGTTTGTAATGGGCCATAAAATCAGCTCGCCCGGTGTGTTTCCGCGTGGGCCATGGCGTCGGCTCGCTTGAATTGCGAAAGATATCTGTCGAGTTTCCCGCGCATATCGTCTATGTCAAGAGGCAAGAGAGTCGGCGCGATGCCGATATCCGCGGCCCTGCACAGCAGCGCGGACGCGCGCTCGAGGTCGCCCTCGGCCAGCTTTCTTTCTCCCAGTTGAAAATATGCGACCCAGTTGTCGGGAAAATCCTCGATGGCGCGCTCGAGCCAGGCGTTTGCCTCGGCCATGTCTCCCGCCTTCAGCGCGCAGTCGGAAAGCGTCATGGCGGCCATCCAGAAAATCTCGCCGGAGGCTGCGCCGCCGGCCTTCTCGCGAAGATCCCAAAGAGCGCCCAGCCATTTCCTTGCGTGCCCGGCCTGCCCGCAGAAGAGGAAAGCCTGCGCCAGCGCGAACAGGATGTAGGGGTCTTCGGGCTTTTCGGCGAGTTCCTTTGCAAGGAGCTTCAGGTTGCGAAGGTTTTTCTTCAAAGACACGCCCGCTTGTTCATAGCCGATGTGTCTGATCGCGAAGTCGGGACAATTGACCAGTTCGATGCCCGCGTCGCGAAGCGCTCCCGCCACCTGTTCGTGGACCGCGCCCGTCCATTCGATTTCCGGCGAGTTAGGGAAAAGTCGGAGGCTGTAATTTTGAACAGTCGAACCATTGCCGCCAATGACCGACTCAAGGGGAAAGAACGCGCCGCAGGGTATTCCCCTTTTGACGAAATTGCGGAGAGTTCGCACGGCGCCGGGCTCGATTCGGTCGTCGGCGTCGAGCCAGAATATCCACTTTCCCGTGCTGGCCCTGAGCGCGGCGTTCCTCGCATCGGAAAAACTGTCGTTCCACGGATGGCGGATAATCCTTGCGCCGAGCGCCTCGGCCGTCTTCACCGTGTTATCGCTGGAACCGGTATCGACTACGACTATCTCATCGAACAGCCCGGCGATGGGTGAAAGGCCTTCTTTGAGGTTCTCCTCCTCGTCCTTGACGATCATATTTAAAGTGAGGTCGCAGCCGTTGACAGGATGAGATTGCGCCCCGAGGCGAACGTATTCGAGGTTGTTCCGCGCGTGGCTGTTCGCGGGGTCGAGTTCAAGGGCCCGCTCAAGATAATTCCTCGCGGCGGCTAAATTGTTCTTTCTGGCTTCCAGGTAGCCCAGCTTTGCGAGCGCATTCGAATCGTTTGGGTCGAGCGCGAGCGCTTTCGCATATTCTTCCTCGGCCTTATCGAACGATTCCAGCTTTTCCAGCGCCACCCCAAGGTTGTAATGAGCGCACGCCGAGTTCGGATTTGCGTCGATCGTTTTCTCCAGGATATCGCGCGCCTCGGCGAATCTGTCGAGATTAATCTTCGCGCCCGCCAGGCTCAAAAGGGCGAGTTCATTGCACGGATCGAGATCGACCGCGCGGGAAAGCGCCTGTTCCGCTGCCGCAATGTTTCCTGCGACCATGCGCTGTACGCCCAGCTCGAAATGCGCGCGCGGGTCGTCGCTGTTTTCGCCGGCCTTCATCTCGGCCATCTCAAGGTAGCGCCGTCGCTTGGCATCGTCTCTTTTGATGTAGCCGTAATGATGGACGGGGACATCGAGGCTTTCGATTCGTCCCCCGGCTCGAAGGATCGAAGGCTCGACGCATTCGTGGACGCGACCCTCGAAACGAATTTTGGGAAGGTTCCGGAACAGCCGAACCTTCGTGGACGGCAGCCAGCCCGGCATTCCGCGCGCGAGATCGTCCGATGGCTCGACCGGCCGCCAGCCGATGACCTCGCGGT
>CBFDAY010000514.1:0-1874 GCA_965602895.1 uncultured bacterium | reverse complement strand
GCTGATGCTGGAGGAGGGCCTGGATCAGTACCTGGACCTCTCAGTTGAACGCGGACTGCCCGACAGCATGTGTTCCGCGCAGAGGGGAGTTGTCGGGCTGCTGGAAGCCGGGCTGCTGGACAAACCCGATCTTCTCATAAACGGCGCGCTCGGCGGCTGCGACCCCAATTCCAAGATTTTCGAGTACATGGGCGAAAAATTCGATATTCCAGCCCTGTACCTTGACGTTCCGTACTACCATGACGAGCGGGCGTTGGAATACTACGCGAAAGGGTTTAAGGAGATCATTGTGGCGCTTGAGGAGATGACCGGTCACAAGCTCGAGCCGGATCGTCTCCTCGAGGTCGTTCAGAATACGAACAAGGCAACCGAGCTTTTCATGGAGATCAGCGAACTTAAGAGGAACGTGCCAAATCCGGTTCCCAACTATTACAACATGCATCACACCGGCACAAAACTGATGATGGCCGGCACAACCGATGCCATTAACTATTATCAGACGGCCCTTGACGTGTGCAAAGAGCGCCTAAAACAAGGTAAACACGTCATGCCCGAAGAGAGGATTCGCCTCTTTTTCATGTACACGGGATATTATTTCGACAATGATATATATTCGTGGTTCCAGGACGAGATTGGCGTTTCGTATGTCATGGACGTGCTCACGGCCTTTGATTTCAACCCGCACGTAGACACTTCCAGTGTGGATACCATGATTAAGGGGCTGGCGGAAGTGATGCTTAATCTCCCTATGACCCGACAGCTAAAAGGTGGTTGGGATATGCCCGGGAACTGGCTCGAGGATGTTCTCTATTATGCGCGAACATACAAGGCCGATTGCTGTGTGTTCACGGGTCACACCGCTTGCAAGCAGGCCTGGGGCGTATACCGGTTGGTCGCAGATGAGGTGAAGAAACAGCTCGGCATACCGTCGCTGCGGCTGGAGGGCGACGGCTGGGATGCGCGGATTACCCCGATGTCGGTCATAAAGGAGCGTTTTGAGGATTTCTTTGAAACTTTACTATAGGATGGCACGACTATGATCGTAGCAGGATGCGATGTCGGCTCGCTTACCGCCGAAGCCGTGATTATGGACAACAGCTCAATTCTGGGGTCCGAGATAATCAGGGTGCGCCCCACCGCCGAGCAGTCGGCCAACGACGTGATGCAGGTGCTGCTCGAAAGGCTCGCCCTTTCTTTCGATGATATCGAGTTTTGCGTGAGCACGGGGTATGGGCGCGAGACCATCCCGTTCGCCGACGACAACATCAGCGAGATATCCGCTCACGGCAGGGGAGCGCAATGGCTCGTGCCCTCGATAAGGACGGTCATAGACATCGGCGGGCAGGACTGCAAGGCGATCCGGGTCGACGAGGCCGGCATGCTCGAGGACTTCGTCATGAACGATAAGTGCGCCGCCGGTACCGGGAGATCGCTCGAGCTGATGGCCGAGGCCCTCGGCGTCGATATTTCGGAACTTGGCCCTCTCTCGCTGGAATCGACCAGCCCCGTCGTGATAACCAACCAATGCAGCATTTTCGCGGAAACGGAAATTCTGCACTATATGTGCGAAGAGCGAAGCATCGCCGACATTGCCGCCGGAATAAACGAATCCATGGCCCGCCGGGTGAAGATGCTGGCCGGAAAAGTGGGCCTGAAAGATGACATCGGCATGACGGGCGGGGTTTCCAAGAATGTCGGTGTAGTCAAATACTTGGAGGATATGCTTGGAAAAGATTTCCATCCATTCCCGGAGGACCCCCAGATAGTGGGCGCGCTGGGCTCGGCCATCTTCGCCGCCGAGAAGGCAAAGAAGAGAAAATAACAGGGACCTGATCGGACAAAGGAGCAATCACAGTTGATATACGCAGGCTGCG
>CBFDAY010000513.1:0-1879 GCA_965602895.1 uncultured bacterium | reverse complement strand
GACATTGTGTCTGAGGCCGAGCTCAGCAAGTTAGTTTCTTGAGGAGAGGCAGCCCTTATGCCGCTCCCTGGACATTCCCGAAAGCGATCGCCGGCATATCGGCGGCGAGCAAGAATTCGACAATGAGCATCCTGAGCGCCATGGCGATGGCATCGGCCCGGCTGAGATGAACCGTCTTCATAATCTGGCTCACCAATGCTTCCGATAGATTGCTTTGGAGTGGCCAAGGTTCTAACGTCGCTTCCATCCGATTTCTCCTGTAGTGTCACCCTAGGGCTTGCGATATTAGCAGTGGCGAGAGGTCGTAAGGGCAACACTCGTGCCAAATCTTCCCTGGAAAATGTGAGAAACCTTAACCTCTTGAAAACAAGTCACTTATAAAACATACCGGCACGGTTTCACGCTACGCTTTGTGCACAATTATGTACAGAATCAGCCGTCTTTGTGGCGATCCGGATAGCTGTGGGCACATGTTTGGCGAGGAGGAGAACGGCTCGGGGCGTGCGAACGAGAGGATTCGAGCCGTGGGCGGCTTGCATTCCAGTTAACCAATATGTTAATATTAGGGCATGAGCAATATGGGGAGAAAGATAATGGGGAAACTCAGTGCAGTTCTGATTTCTTTGTTCGTCCCGTTCACTCTGTTTTTAACCTCTGCAACAGCGGAGGAAATGCGAGACGTTGACGTCTCAACCCGGGCGCTGAACGCAACGCCGCTGTATGGGCCCGAGGGGCTTGTGCTTACTCCGGACGGCGGCGCCTACGTGGGCGAACACGACGGCAGGATCAGGTGCATCGCCCCCGGCGGCGGGGTCGAGGAGTTTGCCGACCTGAACGATCTGCCCGGCGAACGCAAGGAGCGCATAAGCGCTATCGGGTTGGCCATAGCCAAAGAGGGCGACATATACGCCGCAACGCTAACTGCGCTCGGCGGCGCCGTGCTCAAGGTTGTCGGACCCGGGAAACCCGACGCCGGCAAGGTCTCTCTATACCGAAACGGGATCAACTCGGCAAATTTCATCCTGATAGACGATGAGACCGAGACGATGTATGTCTCCGATTCGAGCATGTTCTCGGGCGGGGTATACAAGCTTGACATGAGCGATGAATCGAAGGTCGGGACCGCCACCGACCCGGAGACGGAGTTCCTCGGAAAATATTCGTATGCGAACGGGCTGGCGCTGGGGCCGGAGCGGAAATATCTTTACGTCGCCGAGACGACCAAGGGCCGCGTGTCCCGGATCGATCTTGCGACCAAAGAGTCCGAGGTCTTCGCGGATGTCGGCGGATGGGCCGACGGCCTGCTCTACGATCGCGGGCGAGAGCTGCTCTTTGTCTGCGACAACAAGGGCGGCGGGATCGTCGCGGTCGATCTCGCGGGCAATGTGAAGGGGAAAGTCCGCTTGACCGGCAAAGAGGGCCAGTGCGCGCCGGCATGCCTGGCGTTTCGCGATCCGGATACCATCATTTATACCGATTTGTGGAAGGCCAGCTTATGGGCCGCGCTGTTGGGTCGGCCGGAGCATCATTCTTATGTTTATCAGATATCCGTCGACGAGGTGTTGAAGTAAGGTCATTCTTTTTCGAAAATTGACATCGGGTATTGGAGGTATGTCTATGTCATCGAGAGAGCCCAAAGCGGGCAACAAAGAGGGTCGAGTAAACAGAGGCGATTTCAGGAACTCCGGTTCCCGCTGGAGGCGGTCCTGTCGATTCAATTTGAGGCATCCTCTGTCTGTGTCGGGAAAATTAGCGCCATTTGCCCTGGTGGGGCTGCTGGCGCTTGTTCTTTCCTCGTTTTTACCGGCATTGGCACAGGCGGTCGGCGGGGGCGGCGATATCGTCGAGTATCCGGGCGGGGCGACTCCGGATTCGGGGA
>CBFDAY010000512.1:0-1888 GCA_965602895.1 uncultured bacterium | reverse complement strand
TAGTGGATGGGCACGACGATCCACGGCTCGGCAAGGTGATGTTCGAGCCGTTCTCTCCAAGTCCGATTCGATTTGATTGATCGGGCTTCCGACCGCCGTCATGGCCCGAAACGTCTGCGCGCGAGCGTTTCGGGCGCGCTAAGGCGCCTCCTGCGCGTATGGTCTGCGCTTCCCATGCTCGGAATTTTCCTAACCTCAACGAATGTGATATAATTTTTGCGCGTATGCGGCGACACGCGCATAGCGAATGCACTTTTGTCGAGTCAGCGGGCGAGCCGGAGAACGAGCCATGCAGCATTTGATTATCGGCGGTGGGCCTGCCGGTCTCAAGGCGGCTGAAACAATCCGGGAGCACGACCGCGAAGCAAAGATCACGATATTTTCTTCCGAAAAGGAGCGGCCGTACGCGAGAAACCTCCTGCCTGAACTTTTGAGCGGCGACAAAGAGGAACGCTCGCTCTTTTTCCAGCCTGCCGGCTTTTTCTCCGAAAGACAAATCGAGCTCCGAACGGGCGAGACGGTCGAGGGGATCGACCCTGAAGAAGGGGCGATCGCCACTGCCTCGGGCAAATACAAATATGACAGGCTCCTCATCGCCTCGGGCGCCCTTCCGGCCCTCCCGCGCACAAGCCTCTTGAACGTGGAAGGCGTGTTTGTGCTTCGCACGCTCGCCGACTTCCGCGCCATCGATTCGTATATTCAAAAGAGGGCCGTCAAGCAGGCTGCGGTGGTCGGCGGGGGAATCGTCGGGCTGAAGGTCGCCTATCAATTGAGCCGAAGGGGAATGGATGTCGCCGTAGTGGAGCAGGAATCACGTCTGCTGTCGCGGGTGCTCGATTCCGATTCGCTGACGCCGGTGTCGCGCCTGTGCTGGAAGAACGGCTTCAAGATCCTGCTCGACGAATGCTTCAGGGAGTTCCTGACGTCGGACAAGAAAAAGAGGGTCTCGCACCTGGTGACCTACTCGGGCCGCTCCATCCGCTGCGATGTGGCCGTTATGTGCCCCGGTGTGGAGCCCAACGTCGCGCTCGCAAAAGCGATCGGCCTCGAACTGCGCAAGGGAATCGTCGTAGACCGGCGCATGAGCACGAGCATCGAGAACATCTTCGCCGCGGGCGACACGGTCGAGACGCTGAACGCGGCCACAGGCAAGACCGAAGTGATGCCGCTGTGGCAAAACGCTGTCGAGCAGGGACGCGTCGCGGGCGCAAACATGGCCGGCGGCGACGTGGAATATCCCGGCGCGATATGGGAAAACTCCCTTCATGTGTTCGGACTGGACGCGGTCACGCTCGGCCAGGGCCACCAGGCCGAGGAAGTGCCGGATGCGGAAGTGCTTATGAGTCCCGGCCTGCAGGAGGGTCAGGGGGTCAGGCTGGTGTTCTCACGCGATAGATTAATCGGCGCGACGATACTGGGTGATACGCGCAATACCCTCCATTACAAGAGGCTCATAGCCGAACGCATCCCCGCCTGGGATTTCCGAAAGGAACTCCTTAAGCAAGACTTCAACCCTCTGCGCCTGCACCTTCAATTCGGCACAGTCGCAGAAAAAGACGAACCCGAGATTCCCCGCAGTAAGATTTCCCGGCGGAACCGTCCCGTCCTCTAAGCGGCCATTGCTCGGGATTGAAGATCAAGCAATGATTGCCGCCGCGCCCCGGAAATCAGCGAGAAGAAAAGCCTACGCGATGCCCAGGCCCAGGCTTGAGAGGCTTCTGTCGCGCTCACGGCGCATAGATAGAATTGCGCGTTGTCGATCTCCATTTCCAGAGATTTCTCAAGCAAATTCTTGGAAGTCTCGCTCAGTTCCGGAGCTTCCGGTTCAACCCAGTTTTCCGCGAGTATAATGAATTTTGCCGGCGCACCGCAGAAAGGACAATTCGAA
>CBFDAY010000511.1:0-1892 GCA_965602895.1 uncultured bacterium | reverse complement strand
CGATAGAACGTGACAAGCGCCTCATGAACCAGGCGGGTGTTGAACAGCTTGCAGATCGTGCGCGGGTCGTAGGAGGTCTGCCCACCAATGCTGATGGCGCAGGTAATACGCGTGGACTGGCGGGCGATGGGATCGTCGCTCGCCGGATCGGCCAGGTCGTCATGATAGAGCAACCACATGCTGATCCCGGCTCCCGCCGAGCCGCCTCCGCAGGCGATGCGGGTTGGATCGATGTTGTACTGCTTGGCTCGATGTCGGATGGTCTGCAGGCCCCTGGCCGCATCGAGCATCTGCATCGGATACGGCCCGACGTCGCTCAAACGGTAATTCATGGATGCGAAAGAGACGCCGTGCTCGTGGAAGCGCCGAGCCATCGCCGCGTTGACCGCGCGCTTGTCCCCGCCGCGAAAGCCGCCGCCGTGAATCCAGATAAAGAGCGGCGCGGGTTTCTCGCTTTCCACCAGATACAAATCGAAGGCCTGTTTCTCATGTTCGCCATACTTTTCATCCCGATGGGTCGGAGGGATTCGTCCCCCCTGGCTCGACGGTTGCTTCAAGTGCTTGTCGAAAAATGAAGCGACGACTTCCAGGAGCCTTTCGGGGCTTTGCTCGCCGTCTCTGAGTCCGTGACCGGCCCCCTTGACGGTAAGAAGCCTTGCCTCGACGCCCACTTTCTTCAAGGCGTCATACAGCAATTCGCTCTGATGGAGCGGCACCAACATATCTTTGTCGCCGTGCATGATGAGAAAGGGCGGATCGTCTTTTGACACGTATGTCATTGGATTGGCTTTTCTCACCAACGTACGGTAAGGTTCCTCCTGGATCGGGCCACCGACCAAAAGGGACTCGGGCGACTTGGGAGCATTGTGCACAAGCCGGCTGCCCTCAATCATGTGCTCGTCCATCTGTAGTAAGTCCGTAGGGCCGAACCAGTCGCACACCGCCTGCACGCGACTGGAGTATTGACGGTTCGCCTCCGTGTCGAACTCTTTCACGTCCCCCGACGTGCCCAGGAAGGCGACCAAATGCCCCCCGGCGGAGCTGCCCCACGCGCCGATGCGCTTGGGATCGAGACCGTATTTGTCGGCGTTGGCCCGCACCCAGCGCACTGCGGCTTTGCAGTCTTCAACCTGGGCGGGAAAGATGGCTTCGCCGCTAAGACGATAGCCGACATCCACGACGGCATAGCCTCGCTGGAGCATGGGCAAGGCCCGTCCGCCGGAGCCTTTGCTCCCGCCCCGCCAGCCGCCCCCGTGAATCCAGACAATCACCGGCAAGGGAGCCGAGCGTTTTGGAGGCACGTAAAGATCGAGAAGCAGCTTTCTGCTGCCCACCCGGGCATAGACGATGTCCCGCTCCACCCTTGTGCCTTCTGGAACTTGTGGTTGCCGGGAGCGGCCGGATGGCTGCTGTCTGGACGATGGACGGGATTGGCGATAGGCCATTTCTTCTTTTAGGCTGATCAAGCCGTCTTTGTCCGTGTCGATGCGATCAAAAAGCCGTGCCAAACGGTTCGGGAACTCATCCCTCGAGAGTTTCCCGTCCTTATTCTCGTCCTGTCTGGCGAAGAATTGTTTAGCCCTATCCTCTAAGGCATTTGCTGAATCCGATGCCTTTATCTTCAGCCCGACCGAAGTGAAAAGCACAAGGACGATAATTGAAATTGTTCTTCCACATCTCATTTGTTTTTCCTCCACTTTTTATCATCGTACTTTGACATCGTAACACCAGAGTGTGTCGTGATAGCGCAGATAGAGCCGGCCGTCGAGCAGGACCGGATGCGCCCAGGCATCGCGGAGCCGCTTGTCCGACAGGCGAAACTGTCCCACGATCTTCAGGGCGTTCGATTCCGGCTTCAAAAGGGCCGCCGTACCACGCTCGTCGAGACAATA
>CBFDAY010000510.1:0-1904 GCA_965602895.1 uncultured bacterium | reverse complement strand
CATCCGCGCCGCCTCAGGGCTTGCGTTCGACGCATGAAGCATTCTATAATTAGTCCGAACATTTCGCGCTTTTCCCTATTGCCGATTCGACCCCATGGCGTGAAAGGAAAAAATGAAAGGAAAGGTTGTTGTTATCGGCGGAGGGTTCGGAGGACTTGCGATCGGAGCCCTGCTGGCGAAGGCGGGCGTTGCGGTAACGATATTCGAAGCCGATTCCCAACTCGGGGGCAGGGCCAAGTGCATTGAAAGAGACGGCTACATAGTCGATCTCGGCCTGCACGCGAACCGGTTCGGTCACAGCGGTCCGGCGGCGGGCGTGCTCGATATGGTCGGCGAGTCGATAGAGTTCGCGAAAAAGAAGGACAAGACATCCTATGTCTACCAGGACGGCGAGCTCATCAAGAGGCCCAGCGCCATCGAGGATTTCTTGGAGACCGAACTCGTGCCGATCGAGAGCAGACAGGCCCTGACGCAAGCCCTGTTTGCGATGATCGGCGAGGACCCCGCCGACTGGTACGACAAGACGCTCCTGGAATTCGTCGAGCGACACACGCAGGATGAGCACGTCAAGCGTTTCTTCAGGCTGCTGGGGTTCACGATCATCGCGCCCGACATCGAGACGGCCTCGGCGGGCGAGGTGATCAGTTTCATCAAGAAAGCCCAGATGGCCGACGAGCCGCTTGCGGAGCCCGTGGGAGGCGCGGGGCAAATAATCGACAGGCTGGCCGACGTCATCAAGCGCAACGGCGGCGAAATACTTACCGATTGCAAGGTTGACCGCCTTGAAATCCAGGCGGGCAAGGCCATAGGGGTGACGGCGGAGAGGCGGCTGCACACGGCCGACGCTGTCGTGTTCACGCCTCCGATACAGCATCTCTTTCGATTCGCCGAAAAGAAGCGCTTCACGCCCGAGTTTGTCGGCTACGCCGAGGGCCTTGAGCCGACATCCGGCGTCAGCATCGATTTCGGCCTGAGCGGACCCGTCTCCGACATGGAGGGCAACATAATCTGTCTCGATCCCGTCGTGCTCGGAAGTTTCCCGTCAAATTACGATACGACGCTGGCGCCGCCCGGCAAGCAGCTTTCCACTTGGCTTATGATCGTCCCATACGCCCAGGCAAGGCAGGGGCCGGAGTTGAAGTCGGCGCTTGAGTCGCTACGCGAATTCATCAGGAATCTTTATCCCGACTTCTTCGAGCGTGTCGAGTGGGAGCGCCCGCTCGCGTTCCTGATTCTCGACGGAGTTCACCTCAAAGTCGGGCAGACGAGAATAGACAGGCATGACATCCGGTCGCCGCACGTTGAGAACCTGTTTTATGTCGGGGACACGGCCAAGGGAGACGGCTGTAGCGGCGATATCGCTTTCGATTCGGCGATGAAGGCCGCCCCGTTGATCACATCTTATCTTGAAAGGCTGGAGGAGTAATCGAATGAAGAAGCTGCTCAGAGTGGATATGACAAACCTCAAAGTGGGTCTGGAGGACCTCCCGTCGGAATACGAGGCGTTGGGAGGCCGCGCGCTGACATCCACGATCGTAAACACGGAGGTTCCACCCGCATGCTCGCCGCTTGGAGCTCACAATAAGCTGGTCATAGCGCCGGGGCTGTTCTCCGGCACGAGCGCTCCCTGCTCCGGGCGCCTGTCGGTCGGCGGGAAGAGCCCGCTGACCGGCGGTATCAAGGAGAGTAATGTCGGCGGCACGGCTTCGCCCAAGATCGCCCGTCTTGGAATCGCCGCCATCGTTGTGGAGGGACAGCCGGAAGATGGCAAGACATACCTCTTGAAAGTAGGCAAAGACGATTGCTCGCTTGAGGAAGCCGATGACCTTGCCGGGCTCGGCAACTACGACACTTGCGAGCGCATCCGGGAAAAGTTCGGCGAAAAAGTCTCGACGATCACCATC
>CBFDAY010000509.1:0-1905 GCA_965602895.1 uncultured bacterium | reverse complement strand
GAAGTGCTCAACGAATTGCTCGAAGAAGTGAAAGCTCGCGTTCGGGCCGGAATGGGGATTCTCGATACCGATGCCGTCAGGATTTTCTGGGTCAATCCCGTGGCGGATCTGCAGGTGATGAATCTGCTCGAAGATTCCGGCGGCAGGATATGCGGCACCGAATACCTTTTCACGCACGCGCTTGACGAAATCCCGGAAGACCTGCCGCCTCTCGAAGCGCTGGCGCAGATGGCGCTGGCCGACCCGATGGTCGGCTCGTCCGCCGACCGCGCGGAGCGTATATGCACCGATATCAATCGGTTCGGCGCCGAGGCGGTTTTGATATCGCGAATCCCCGGGGCGAGTCACTGCGCGCTGGAAGGCCAGATTATCAGCGAAATCGTTCGAGAGAAGCTCGATGTTCCGGTTCTGGAGATGGAGGTACCGCCCATGACCGATGCGATACGCCCGACGGTCCGTACCCGGCTGGAAGCCCTCATCGAGACCGTCAAAACGTACCCTCGAACGCAACGAAAACAACGGAGAAGTGAATGATTTATGCGGGAATAGACGCCGGCTCACGAGCCATAAAGATCGTTTTGATGGACGCCGACAAACTGGAGATTGTGGGCAAGGGAATCACCGACCAGGGGGTCGAGCAGGATAAGCTCGCGTCGGAGCTTTTTGACCGTGTCTTAAAATCCGGCGGCGTGAAGCGCCAGGACGTTGCCACAATCGTGGCGACGGGCTACGGAAGAAACGCCGTGAGCTTTGCCGATACGACGATCACCGAGATCACCTGTCACGCGGTCGGCGTGCATCATCTCGTACCGGAGGCGATGACCGTTGTCGATATCGGCGGTCAGGACAGCAAGCTGATACGACTGGACGCTTTCGGCAGGGTTCGGGATTTTGCCATGAACGACCGTTGTGCGGCGGGGACGGGGCGTTTTTTGGAGGTTGTTGCCCAGCGTCTCGACGTCGAGCTGGAGTCCCTCGGCTCGATGGCCGCCCGGTGCCGCCATCCGGCGGCGATCAGCAGTATGTGTGTGGTCTTTGCCGAGACGGAGATCATCGGCCTGCTCGTTTCCGGCACGGCCCGCGAGGACATCGTCGCCGGGGTCCAGGCCGCCATCGCCAAGCGCATCATCGCAATGGCCGGCCGGAATGTCGAGCTGCCGATCATCTTCACGGGCGGCGTGGCGATGATCTCCGGAATGGACGCAGCGTTGGAAACCGCTCTCGGGAAATCCGTCACTATTTCGCCCGATCCGCAAATGACCGGCGCCCTCGGAGCGGCGATCCTCGCTTCAAACAGAAAATTAAAAACGTAGGGTGTGCAACTTGTTGCACACGCGGTCCTGTTCTCTGTTATACTGAAGATTTTTCAAGGGTATCAAGATGATCAACATGGAAAGACGAAAACGAGTGATGCAGCGTTCGATCCGGCTGGGGCATTGCATTTGCGATCCCAGCGAACCCTGCCCCTGCGACCTTTTCAAGGAAAAGAACATCTGCCTGTGCGCCGGCGAGCGGCTCGAAGCCCCGACCGGCCAGGTGCAACTGACAAAGCTCGTGGAAAAGGCCGGCTGCGCCTCCAAGATCGACCAGGCCTTCCTCAAGCAGGTGCTCAAGGGCTTGCCCGCCGTGGACGACCCTCGCGTGCTGGTCGGCGTGCCCGCGGGCGACGACGCGGGCGTCTATGATATGGGCGACGGCACGGCCCTGGTCCAAACCGTGGATGTGTTCACGCCCTCGGTGGACGATCCCTATGCCTTCGGGCAGGTGGCGGCGGCCAATTCGGTCAGCGACATTTACGCGATGGGCGGCACGCCGATCACCGCGGTCTCCGTCCTGGGTTTTCCGGTCCGCAAGATTCCCGACAAGGCGATGAACGACATTCTGTCCGGCGGCATCGATAAGATG
>CBFDAY010000508.1:0-1909 GCA_965602895.1 uncultured bacterium | reverse complement strand
AATTCTATTTCGCCCAATGCTGTGGAGCTGACGGAGACTTGGCCGGAGGATAACGAACCTATCTTTCCGGTAATCACATCTCCGTTTTCCAGGAAAATGCGAGCGCTCCTGTCGGTCCTCATGTCTGCCACGGCGGCAAAATCAATGCTGATTTCTCCGGCATATTCGGTCGCGACTTGAATCTTCATATCCAGAATATGTATTATCTCTCCACTGATTCTGTCGCCGTTTTCAAGAACGATTTGGTCGGCCCGCGCGCGTGTCGCCGTCAGCAGGATAAGAAATGAAAGCATAGACACGATCGCGGAGCCCTGGAATTTCTCCGTTTTTTTTCTCATGGCGCCCTTCCTATAAGAGAATTGCCGCGAGGATTTTCTTAAAAGCGTCTGTCACTATACCATACCGATGAATGGCTCGCCAGTCGTTCTAAGGAAGTATTGACGGGAGATTATCCATGGGAGCAAGAGATTCAGGAATCAGAGTCACACTAGCTGAGAAATCAGCATACGGCGTCGCCGGGCTGGGTGGCGGGCTTGCGCGCAACATGATCGCGCTGTACCTGCTGTTTTACTATGCCGATATTATCGGCCTGAGTCCGGCCTACATCAGCCTTGCGATCATGATCGGCAACATCTGGGACGCGGTGACCGACCCGTTGATGGGGTTCATTTCCGACCACACCAACTCGCGCACGGGTCGCCGCAGGGTGTACCTGTTGTGGGGGGCGATCCCTCTGGGCGTCTTGTTTTACCTCACGTGGGCGCCACCGGCGTCGCTGGACGGTTTCCCGCTTTTCATTTACGTGGCCGTACTGATTTCGCTGCTCTACGCGAACTACACGGTGGTCGCAGTCCCCTATCTGGCGCTCGGCGCGGAGCTTAGTCCCGACCCCGACGAGCGCTCGAGCATCTTCGGCTTCAACTTCGCGTTCACCAAAATCGGCGAGTTGGCGGGCGCCATCCTGCCCAACCTCGCGCTGGAGTTTTCGGATGAGATCATACATTTTCTCCATGAGGGGCTCGGCCTGTTCAGTGACTCCTTCACCCAGAGCGCCCTCGAATACATGGCCCAGCCCTCGAACGCGCTCAGGCTCAGCGCCGCGCTCGTTGGGTTCATAATCACGAGCAGCACGCTCGTCACATTCTTTGGATCGCGTGAAAGGGTGCGCCACGAGCCCGAGCAACAGGCTTTAGCCGGCAGGCAAGTCTTTGCGACACTCTACAAGGATCTATTTTCCGCCCTCAAGAACCGTCCCTTCTTCGTCCTCCTGATGGCGATGTTGACTATTGACATCGGCAGCGGAATAACCGCTTCGATGATGATGTTTGTGGCGAAGTATTGGCTAAAAATGGAGGGATTGGTCGCCGCATTCATCGCCACCTACATGTTCTTCGCAATGAGCGCGGCGATCTTCTGGGTGCAGCTCTCGAAGCGGACGACGAAAAAGATGGCATACCTGCTGGGACAAACCGTGCTGACCGTCGGCCTGCTGTCTACTTTCCTCTTGGTCGAGGGAAAGCCGCTTCGGGTATTTGCGATATTGGCGTTCAGCGGGTTCGGTCTGGGGGCCTACGTCATGCTGTGGTCGCTCATAGCCGACCTGGTGGATTATGACGAATACGCGAGCCACAAGCGCCGCGAAGGGTCCTATTTCGGCATTTACACTCTCTTTAGCAAGGCGGCGGGCGGCATCGGTGTGTTCCTCGTGGGCGTGTATCTCAAGTTTATCGGATTCGAAAAAGGCGTAACGATAACTCCCGAGATGCTGTTCCGGATCAAGCTCCTGTTCGGTCCGATAACGGCGCTCATCAATCTGGCAGGCGTAATTATTTTCTGCTTTTTCCACTATGACAAAAAAGAGCACGAGCGCATCCAGCGCGAACTCGCAGCGCGAAAAGAGGAACCGCCT
>CBFDAY010000507.1:0-1912 GCA_965602895.1 uncultured bacterium | reverse complement strand
CATTCCTGGGAATCTCGGACGGGATATATGAGAAGTCTTTGGGATACTCGATCCGTTGTCTGTTGTGGGGCGCATTGGGCGGGGGCCTGGCGGTCGGGGCCTTCTTGGCCGCCCGCTTTGTGTTTTCCGCATACTGGTTGCCGGTTTTCAATTGGGTTGTGACTGGCGGAGTGCTTGGCCTTTTTCTCAATATGTTCCTCGCATTCGCAAAGAAACCGCTGGAAAGAAAACGACAAACCCCCATAAAAAACATTGCATGATCTGGTTCGGCGATTTCCAAGTAGGGCGCCAGATATATTGTCCACCTGCCATCCTCGAACATATCCACCTGCCATCCTGAGCGTCGTCGAAACAGAATGACGCGGGTGCGCCCGGCATGATGCAGTCTGTTGGCTTTCCATCCAGTATCAGGGCTTGCGCCCGGAGCATTCTTTGCAATATTATTAGTACAATGCCATAATGGCAATCTGTTGCAACAAGGAGGGGAGTGAAATGGCGGAGAATTCCGATAAGACCACGTCCTTCATGAGGTTCGAGTACGTCTCAGGCTCGCTCGACGCCAAGACCCGAGAGCTTGTGCTTCTTTCCGCGAGCGCGGTGGCGGGCTGCGGCCATTGAACCCAAACCCACTTTGCAGGTGCAAAGAAGGCGGGCGCAAGCGACGACGAGATCCGGGAGACATTGGCGTTCGCAATGATGGCGGCCACAGCCAGCGTGCGCACATTTCTGACGGATACTATTGAAGGCCTCGAACTGAAGAGAGGATAGCAACCGCCCCAAGAGAACAGATGTCCGAAAAACGAATTGCCGCCCTCCGCGCCGGGATGGCGGAGCGCTCCATCGCCGCCGCCGTCCTTATCTACTCCCGCGACATCCTGTACTATGCCGGCGTGTCGGTTCCAAGCATGCTCCTGGTGACTCCCGGGACCGCGCGGCTGTATGCGCGCCGCGCATTCGGATTCGCCAGGGAGGACTCCACCATCGACGATGTCGTCGCCGGCGGCAGCCTGCGCACGGTCGCCGAGCGGCTCGAGTCCGAGAAGTTGCATCGGTCGAGGATCGGCCTCGAACTCGACGTAGTGCCGGCCGAACTGTTCTTCAAGATTCGAGAGGCTTTGCCGGACGCCGAGTTTGTTAATATCAGTCCGCTTATTATCTCTCAGCGGATGGTCAAGGACTCCGACGAACTGGAACTGGTCCGGGTCTCGGCTTCGATAGCCGACAAGGGGCAGCGACGCGCGCTGGATGTCATCCGCGAGGGAATAAGCGAGATCGAGATGGCGGCCGAGGTCGAAGCCGAACTGCGCCGCAACAAGCACGAGGGAATCCTCGTCAACCGCCGCTTCGACACTTATACGATGTACGGGATGATAGGGTCGGGCGATGGCCTCACGCGCTTCGCCGGTTTCGCCAATGTCGCCACCGGGGTGGGCCTCAGCCGCGCCATGCGAATCAGCGCGTCGGACAGGATCATGAAACGCGGCGACCTCGTCATGATCGATATCACGGGCAGCTTTCATGGCTATATTACCGACGTCACAAGGCCGTATGTGATAGGCCCCGCCTCGAAAAAGCAGATTGAGATATTCGAGGCGTTGTGCGACGTGGAGGATGAGATACTGCGGAGCGTCAAGCCCGGCGCGCCTGTGGCCGATGTTTATCGAAAAGGCGTGGAAACCGCCGCGAAAACGAAGTACGGCGAGTATTTCATGGGCCATGAGGAAAAAGGCAGGTTTGTCGGTCACGGCCTCGGGCTGGAGCTTGACGAGCCTCCAATCATCGGGCCCGACGACCCGACGATCATCCGCGAGAATATGACGCTCGCCGTCGAGATCAATACGATAATTCCCGACTTCGGCACGATCAAGGTGGAGGACTCATTCATCGTGACGGCCGACGGAGTCGAGTTGCT
>CBFDAY010000506.1:0-1925 GCA_965602895.1 uncultured bacterium | reverse complement strand
ATTATAGACGTGGTTGCCGAATCACGGTCATGTCTGTTGGCGAACAAGGTTTCTTGGGACGATCCCTGGAAGCGGCGAAAGGCCGAAAATCTGGCCACCCTGCTGCAGGGCGCGCTCAATGCCGCGGATATGGTCGGTATCAAGATGAACGTCGCCCGTTCCGACCTCGACAAAGTGCTGGCCGAACTCGGGTCTCTTAAGAACCCGACTATTTCGAACCTGAGCGATCCGGGCTGGGTGGCTGTGGAAGCCATTCTCGAAGAAAAGATCGTGCGCGAGATCATCCCGAAACTCAAAAGTTCAGGCGCACAGGGAATAATCGAGTATCCTTTAAACAAGGTTATCTACTGATAAGCTAACCGTGATCTCGGGGAGCGTGCCCATGGCGGACAAGGAAAAAAAGGTCGACGAATCCTGGAAAGATAAGGTTGGGCAGGAAAAGGATGAGGTTCGACACGAGCCGGAAGAAGACGCCTCGCAAACGGCCCGCGCCGCCGAAACCGGCTTTCCTCCGGTGGAAGCCAGCTTCATCACCCTCGTGGCGGAACTCGCCATGCAGGCCTCCTTTTTTATGGGCGAGATCGCCGATCCCGAATCCAAAGAACCGATCGAAGACCTCAATCGCGCCAAATACTTGATCGACGAACTGGGCATGCTGGAAGAAAAGACAAAGGGCAACCTCACTCCCGAGGAAGGCGCTGCGCTGAAAAACGTGCTGTTTGACCTCAGGATGAACTTCGTGAATAAGTCGCCCAAGCCTTAGCGCGGCGGCGGACCATTCGGGTTTGTCGACGGCGCGAGGCGAGGGCGTTTTTGCGTAAAACTGAAGGGGGCGAAAGCCCGGTTTTTTTTGAGAGGAAGCGGAGACGCCATGCCGGCACACGTAGTAGTGGGGACGCAATGGGGCGATGAAGCCAAGGCCAAGGTTGTCGATTATCTGGCCGACGAGATAGACGCGGTCGTGCGCTACAATGGTGGCGCCAACGCGGGGCACACCGTAGCGGTCGGAGACGAGACGTTCATCTTCCACCTTATACCGTCCGGTATCCTGCATGCGAACACAAAGTGCATACTCGCAAGCGGGGTCGCCATCGACCTCGAGCAACTGTGCAAAGAGAGCGAAGAACTGCTCGAGCGCAATATATCAATCGACGACAGCCTGCTAATCTCCGAGGACGCGCACGTCGTTATGCCCTACCACAAGGCGCTCGATGTCGCCCGCAACAAGAGCGCCGGCGGCGTCGGCTCAACGGCGCGAGGCATCGGACCCGTCTATTCCGACAAGCACGCCTACAGGGGCATCCGAGTCGGCGACCTGTTTGACAGAGAATTATTGCTGGAGAAAATCCGCATTTCGCTTGGCGAAAAGAACGTGATCTTCGAACAGGTATACGACGTCCCGGCCTTTGATCCGGAGCGCGTCGTCGCCGAGCTTGAGTCTTACATCGAGAAAATAAGGCCGCTTGTCGCCGACACTTCGCTTCTCATCAACAGGCTGCTCGACGAGGGAAAAACGGTGGTTTTCGAGGGCGCGCAAGGCACAATGCTCGATATCGACCACGGGACCTATCCCTACGTATCCTCTTCGCATCCCATCGGGGGCGGCGTATGCACCGGCGCCGGCATCGGCCCTCATCGAATCGACAGAATAATCGGCGTCGTGAAGGCGTACATCACGCGCGTGGGCAATGGCCCCATGCCGACCGAACTCGAGGACGAAAGTGGCGAGTACCTGCGCGCCAAGGGCGGCGAGTTCGGCGCTACGACCGGCCGCCCGCGCCGCTGCGGATGGTTCGACTGCCTCATCGCGAAACACGCAAAGCGCGTCAACGGGCTCACGGAGATCGCCATCACCAAGCTCGACGTGCTGGACGAGCTTGAGACCATCAAGATATGCGAGGCGTATTCGTATAAGGGACAAAGGA
>CBFDAY010000505.1:0-1927 GCA_965602895.1 uncultured bacterium | reverse complement strand
ATAATTTTGTCAAGCCTTTTTCGCTCCCCGCATTTGAAGAGCCTCCGGATTGACAAAAGCGGGCGCCATCGTGTACAATCAAGCGTGGAAGGAGGCGCTGTTTTGCAGATCGGCGGCAGAATCAGGGCGCTGAGGAAATCACGCGAAGCCAAGATGACGAGTACCGACCTTGCGCGCAAGGCCGACATCTCTCAGTCGTATGTGATCGAGATAGAGAGCGGGAAGAAAAATCCATCGCTGGAAGTGCTCTCCCGCATCGCCGGAGCACTCGATGTATCGCTGACAGAAATTCTATCCGGAGCCGCGCAGCCGCCCGTTCCCCTAAAGTACAGGTACATACCGGTCATAAACGACGCTTCGTGCGGCGAATGGCTGGACGTGGGAGATATGGACTTCCCCCCCGGCTTCGGCGCCGACTATGAGCTGACCGACTCAACCGACCCGAACGCGTTTTATGTTATCGCCAAAGGCGATAGCATGGTCGGCGGAAGACTCCGGGAAGGCGACTATCTGCTCGTCTCGCCCAACATGCAATTCAATTCCGGCGACATAGTCCTGGCAAAGATCGAGGAGGGGGTAACGATCAAGCGTTATACCAAAACGGGAGGCGGCGTTTCGCTCGAGCCCCTGAATCCGGCGTACGAGCCCATTCAGTTGGAGAAGAGGTCCGATCTGAAGATTTACAAGATTGCGGAAATCAAGATCAAGCTGTAGAATTGATAGGGCATGCCGTCCGAGTGAAAACGCAACCGATCAAGCGGTCAAGACTCGAATGAAGACAAACAAGGGAAATCCTAAAGTGCTCGTGGTCGACACCAACCGTGATCACATAAACGAACTCGCAAAGCATCTGCGCAAGGAAGGTTTCCGCGTGGTAAGCTGCTCGCTCCCGCGCGGGGTCCTCGGGCGTATCCGCCGGGAGCGTCCCGACGCCGTCGTGCTTGAGGTGATACTGCCATTTATGTCCGGCTTCGAGATTGCCGCCCGCATGCAGGCCGACCCGCGCCTGTTGGATATCCCAATCTTTTTCACCACCGACATACAGGACTCCAACGGCGAAAACCAGGACTACTTCTCAAGACCGCTCGATATGCCGTGCCTCATCGCCGCCCTCAGGCGCCGCATCGCGGCCAAACCCTGACCCGCGGCTCAACCGCGCGGGCCCGGCATATCACGATGCGTCGCCTTCTCGGTTCGGGAACACATCCCGACGGCCCGCAAGCCTCTCTTGCGCGATTTCCACAAGGTGTCTTACCCGGATATCCAGCCCCGCCTCTGAGACACCGCCGCCAATCTGCATGAGACAGGAAGGGCACGTCGTCACGATCGTGTCGGCGCCGCTGGAATTCACGTTCTGCACCTTTCGCTCCAGGATCGCCAGCGAAAGGCCGGGGTGTTCGACGGCAAAGGCGCCCGCGCCGCCGCAGCACCATGCGGCTTCCTTCATCTCGACAAAGTCAACGCCCGGTATCGCGCGAATGACCTCGCGCGTCCTATCTCCGAGCCGCTGATACCTGCCGAGATGGCACGGTTCATGGAATGTAACGCTCTGCCCGCCCACCGTGCGCTCTCCGGATTTCGGCCGCAGCGATATCGCGGTTTCGGCGAGAATCTCGCTCATATCCCGCACCCGCGCCGAGAATCCCTCCGCCCGCGCAAGGTTCATCTTACCCTCTACGCTCCCAGTCGAGAACAGTTTCGGGTAGTCCTTCAGGTGTGAAGCGCAACTGGAGCAATCGGTGACGATGAGACAGCCCGGGTCATACGCGAATGCCTCGATGTTTAGAAGCGCCAGGCGGCGGGCGGCCTCGATATCTCCATGCGCAAAAGCGGGCAGCCCGCAGCATCCATGGTCGACGACGGTCGCTTCATATCCGAGCGCCTCCAGGGCGGCCACGGTCGCCTCTCCCACGCGTGGAAACATGAA
>CBFDAY010000504.1:0-1938 GCA_965602895.1 uncultured bacterium | reverse complement strand
ATGCCTACATCGAACTTTTCCACGATGGAAACCTTTCTTTTTGCCGGGATCCGGATAACGGAAAGCGGGAACGGCAGATATAGGTCAAGGATAACACGAAAAACGGCGCTAATCTAGCATAACTATCCCGCAAAGTCAAGAAATCCGGCTCCCCGCAAAGCCGACTATTAGTAGAGAATACGAGGCGGCGGCGGGACTGTCCCAGATTTACGGGCCGAAGGCCGTAGAATCGGGACTGTCCCAAGCGAAAGGCAACATCAGTTTCTTAGGAGAGAATACGAGGCGCCGGCCGGGACCTGCTTTATCGACCTCTGAGCCACTCCCGGATCTCGGCCTCGGTCGGCTCGACCGGATCGGGCTCGAGCCCCGGGATGTATCGGCAGGCCTCATATAGCGCGGCGGCAAGGTGTCCGTGGACGCCGGCGACGTGATGGACGTATGGCCCGCGGATTATATGCTCCTCCCACATTGGCCAATCCCCCGTCTCGGCCCACATATATGTCCCCCGACTCAGAGGGCCGCTCACGGCCTTCGCCTCGCCGATCAGGAGCGAATACTCGCCATGGTCGCCGTCCATGCGGGCGATTGTGATCGGGCCGTCCTTGATGCGAAATTCGCCGCAGCCGGGGTAACCGCCTTCCATTATGAAATGCCTGCCGCACGCGGACGTGGCGCTTTCCTCGTGTTTGAGCGAGAGCGGGAAATTGCCGCAATGCCACAGCAGCTCGGCGTTGTCGTTTTCCGGATGGCGAACCGTGAGATCGGCGAAGAAAATCGGGCTTTCATGAAGGGCCGCAGCCTGCAGCATGATTGCCGTGGCCGCGCCGTGTATGTCAGTCTCGCAAGTGACCGGCAGGCCCTCGGCCGTCAGCAGGCCGTTGACGAAACATGGGACGATCCCCAGCACGTCCTGCATGGCCGTCCAGCACTGGAGCGCGATCGCGTTGAGCCCCTTCTCGTCGGCCCATTCTCTTAACGCCAGCTTGAGGCCGACCAGCGCCTGCAGCGCCTCCGCAGGGCAATCTGTCGTGTCGACGGCGCTCTTGATCGACTCGATTCCCTTGTCGACGGTCTTTTTATCATCCGACACTTTGATCTTGACACGGTCGACCATTTCAGAGAGCGTGAGCGGCACGACTTCGAGCCCGAAGCGCTCGAGCAACTCGCCCTCGTTGCAAATCATCGTCCAGAAGGCGCCCGGCCTGGGGGCGACCTGCCCTATCCGCATATTCTTAAATGCGTTTGCGGCGGAGGCGGCCGCCGTAAATGTGCGGAATCCCCTCTCGAACACCGGATCGTCCAGCCACGAGTTCACAATATATGTGAAAGGCGCCCCGACCCGCCGGAGCGCTTTGGAAGTGGCGAAGAGGCCGCACTGGGTGTCGCGCAGGCGTATGCCGTCGGGCTCGGGCGCATCGTCGCGCGGTCCCCAAAGCAGCAGAGGAAGGCCGAGTTCCCTCGCCAGCCTGCCGACCGCCTCCTCGGTGCCGAAGTTGCAATGCGGCACAAAGACGGCGTCGACGAATTCATGGCGGAACTTCTTTACTATATCGCCGACCTGTTGTATATCGAAGAGCAGACCATCTTCATTAAGCCAGTCGATATCAACCACTTCCACGCCGAAGCCCTTGATCTTTTCGAGCGTCAGCTCGCGGTAGCGAACCGCCTCTTCGCGGCTGAACGTGGCCCTTCGAGTGGGGGCATAGCCCAGCTTGAACTTTTTATTGAGCATCTATTCACCTCTCTGGTTTGAGCCGGAGCGTGAGCAATCAAGATATCATATCTATCTGATATCAGTTTATCATCGCATAGTCAAGTATAAAAAGCAGATCGCCGACTTTTCAAATGTTAATGAGGCAATGGCAGGAATCCCAGACATGGCAAATCCCTGGGAAATGATGTGGATTGGAGTCTGTCCTGGATGAAGTATGATCATAT
>CBFDAY010000503.1:0-1941 GCA_965602895.1 uncultured bacterium | reverse complement strand
CGAAACTCGCGGCGGATATCGGAATCAAGCAGGAGGACGCCGAGAGGTTCATCGAGAGCTACTTCGAGGTAGTGCCGCGAGTCAAGGGATACATCGATTCGGTCGTCGAGCAGGCGCGCCGAAACGGCTACGTGACGACGATCATGAATCGCCGCCGCTACATCCCCGACATCAACAGCCCGAACTTCGGGGTCCGCGGCTTCGCCGAGCGGACAGCAATAAATACGCCTATCCAGGGCTCCGCAGCCGACCTGATCAAGATGGCGATGATTCAGATAGATGAAAGGATCGCCGACCGGGGACTGCGCTCGGTCATGATCCTTCAGGTGCATGACGAACTCGTTTTTGAAGTGCCGCTTGATGAAGTCGAGCAGATGAGCCTGTTGGTCAAGGAGATAATGGAAACGGCATATCCCCTGAACGTGCCGATCGTCGCCGACGTGCGGTCCGGCCATAACTGGCTGGAAACGCATGATTGAGCGACGCTCATAGATAACTGCGAAGGAGGGAGCAGGTTTGAATTAGACAAAAGCAAACGCCTCAGCCAAATATGTAAAATCCAAGAGAATTCTTAGAATAGCAAAAAGGAGGATGAAACCCCGATGAATTTAGCAGATTTAAAGGAACTAACCATAGCCGAACTCACGAAGATGGCTAAGGAACTGAACATCAACGGCTACAGCAGCCTCAAAAAGCAGGAGCTTACATTCAGGATCCTTCAGGCCAAGATCGAGTCGGAGGGCTCCATCTATGGAGAAGGCGTGCTCGAGATACTCCCCGACGGGTTCGGTTTCCTTCGCTCGCCGAACTACAACTATCTGCCCGGGCCGGATGACATCTACATCTCGCCCTCCCAGATAAGAAGGTTCGGACTGCGAACGGGCGACACCATTTCGGGACAGATAAGGCCGCCGAAAGAGGGGGAGCGTTACTTCGCGCTCCTGAGGGTCGAAGCGGTCAATTTCGAGGACCCCGAGACCGCGAAGGACAAGATACTCTTCGACAACCTCACTCCGCTGTACCCCGACGAGCGGATAAACCTGGAGACCAAATCCGAAGAGGTCTCAATGCGGATAATGAACCTGCTTACTCCGATCGGAGCCGGGCAGAGAGGCCTCATCGTGGCGGCCCCCAGAACCGGCAAGACGATCCTCCTGCAGAAGCTTGCCAACAGCATCGCCGCTAACCATCCGGATATAGTGCTCATCGTGCTGCTCATCGACGAGAGACCGGAGGAAGTGACCGATATGCAGCGTTCCGTCATTGGAGAAGTCATCAGCTCGACTTTCGATGAGCCGGCGGAACGACACATCCAGGTCGCGGAGATGGTTATCGAAAAAGCAAAACGGCTTGTCGAACACCAGAGGAACGTCGTGATACTGCTGGACAGCATCACGCGGCTGGCAAGGGCGTACAACACGACCATTCCGCCCAGCGGAAAAGTGTTATCGGGCGGAATCGATTCCAACGCTCTGCAGAGGCCCAAACGCTTCTTCGGCGCCGCGCGCAACATCGAAGAAGGCGGCAGCCTCACGATCCTCGCCACAGCTCTCGTCGATACCGGCAGCAGGATGGACGACGTCATATTCGAGGAGTTCAAGGGAACCGGCAACATGGAGGTCCACCTCGACAGGCGCCTTGTTGATAAGCGTGTCTTCCCGTCGATCGACATCAACAAGTCGGGAACCCGAAAAGAAGAACTCCTTCTCGATCCCGAAGAATTGAACAAAGTGTGGATTCTCAGGAAAGTGCTTAACCCACTCGGTGTCGTCGAGGCGCTGGAACTGCTGCAGGAGAAAATGCTGAAAACCAAGAGCAACCAAGTGTTCTTGGATTCTATGCAGAAGATGTAGCCGCCGTCCTGCTCTGTGGCCGCCCGCGCGGGTGCTCCTCTTTCAGGTTCGCGCCCTCATCGTGAGCCCCGCGCCGACTCCTAGAAAC
>CBFDAY010000502.1:0-1942 GCA_965602895.1 uncultured bacterium | reverse complement strand
TATCATAATCTCCACAACAGAGCGCCGGAAGCCTAGTGGAGAAGTGGCGGTCATGCCGGAACAAAGCCCGCAGCGACCCAATGTCGTCGTTTTTTTCACCGACCAGCAGCGCTGGGACAGCGCCGGCGCACACGGCAATCCGCTCGATCTGACGCCCAATTTCGACCGGATGGCCCGACGGGGAACGCACGTCTTCAACTCTTTCACATGCCAGCCCGTGTGCGCGCCCGCGCGCGCATCGTTGCAGACCGGCCTGTATCCGACACAGACGAGCGTCTTTCGCAACACGCTCGCGCTCCCGCCGGACAAAAAGACGCTGGCCCACCATTTCCGCGAGGCGGGCTATCATACGGGCTACATCGGCAAGTGGCACCTGGCCGACGAGGAGCCCGTCACCGAGGCCCGGCGGGGCGGATACGAATACTGGCTCGGCGCCGACCTGCTGGAGTTTACTTCCCATCCTTACGACACCATTCTTTACGACAATGAGAACAAGCCCGTCAAGCTGCCCGGCTACCGCGTCGACGCCCTGACGGATGCGGCGATACGCCACATCGACGCCAATAAGGAGCGCCCGTTTTTCCTCTTCTTATCGTTCCTGGAGCCGCACCACCAGAACGACGTCGACGACTTCGTCGCGCCCGACGGCTACCGCGAGCGATATGAGGACCGGTGGGTTCCGCCCGACCTTGCCGCGCTGGGAGGCTCGACCGGCGAGCATCTCGGCGGCTACTGGGGCTGTGTAAAACGGCTTGACGAGGCGCTCGGCAGGCTGCTCGACGCGCTCAAGAGTCTCGACCTGATGAAAAACACGATCGTGCTTTTCACATCGGATCACGGCTGCCACTTCAAAACGCGCAACTGGGAATACAAGCGCTCGTGCCACGAGAGTTCGATCCGGGTTCCGACGGCGCTGCAGGAGCCCGGCTTCGACGGCGGCGGGCAGATTAGGCAGCTCGTCAGCCTCGTCGACCTGCCGCCCACGCTTCTCGACGCCGCCGGCCTGCCCGTTCCGGATCAGATACAGGGGCGCTCGCTTCTTCCCTTGATACGCGGCGAGACCGAAGGCTGGCCCGAGGAGGTCTACATTCAGATCAGCGAGTCGCAGGTTGGGCGCGCGATTCGCACCGAGCGCTGGAAATACGCGGTCATCGCTTACGATGAGGAACCATGGTTCGACCCCGTCTCCGACCGATACGCCGAAAGCGAGCTTTACGATCTGGAGGCCGACCCGCACGAATTGACCAATCTCATCGACTCCGAATCGCATCGGAAGGTCATTGAAGAAATGCGCGAGCGCCTCGTGCGCCGAATTGTGGAGGCCGGCGAGCCGGCCCCGATCATCGAGCCGAGCGAATGCAGGCCGTGAAGCGGGGACGAGGGCCAGGTATATGATACATTTCCATCGGCCGCTGAGCGACCTGGGGCATTTTCACGAGCACGAAGAGCGCGACCACCGGCATTCGCATCGCGCGGTGGAGCGCAGGCGCCTGCTTTTGACGATGTCGCTCACCGGCGCCACGATGGTGATCGAGGTCATCGGCGGCGTTTTGACCGGCAGCCTTGCGCTCCTGAGCGACGCCGGCCATATGCTCACGCATTTTTTCGCCCTGCTCGTCAGCTTCATCGCGATCAAGCTCGCCGCGCTTCCCACGCGCCCGAGCCGCAGCTTCGGGCTGTACCGCGTCGAAGTTCTTGCGGCGCTGCTCAACGGGCTGACGCTTCTTCTTATAACCGCCGCTATCTTCTACGAGGCCGTCGGCCGTCTGCTGCATCCCTCTCCCATCAAAGAACTTCCGATGTTCTTAGTGGCGATCGTGGGCCTTGGGGTCAACCTGGCGTCCGCATTCATCTTGCTCGACGTCGGCAAGAGCGACCTTAACGTGCGCAGCGCTTTTTTGCACATGGTCGGCGACACGGCATCGTCGGTCGGCATCGTTGC
>CBFDAY010000501.1:0-1958 GCA_965602895.1 uncultured bacterium | reverse complement strand
ATCCTCGGCGAAAAGACTTTCGGTAAAGGATCGGTGCAGAGCATAATACCGCTCTCCGACGGTTCCGCCCTTCGCCTGACCACCGCCAAGTACCTCACGCCCAACGGGCATTCCATCAACGGGGTTGGAATCAGTCCCGACATAGAAGTGAAAATGAGCCGTGAAAAAGTCGCTCATTTCCTTAGCGGGATGGAGATGCGCACTGATGCCGAAGACGACGTGGTGATGGTCGACGACCAGTTGCAGCGCGCTCTCGAACTGCTGCGGGGCTACGACATCTTCAAGTCGCTCGAACAGAACATCACTATCGCAAAGAAAAACGGTGAGGAGACCGGCGAGGAAATCAAGGCCGAGCCTGAATCGGAGACAACAATAGAAATGAATCCGAACGAGACTCTTCCTGAGATCGCCGTTCCGGAGGAGGATGAATCGTTACATCCCGGGAATGTGCCCGTTGAATGATAAAATCGAAATCATCAGAGCAGACGGACGCAGGCATGACGAGCTGCGCAACGTCGTTATCCGCAGGAATTACACCAAATACGCCGAAGGCTCGGTCCTCATCGAAATCGGCGACACGCGCCTTATATGCAATGCGTCTGTCGAAGACGGCGTGCCCGAATTCCTTAACGGCTCGGGAAAGGGCTGGGTGACGGCCGAGTACTCCATGCTCCCGCGCTCGACCGGAAGCCGCATGAAACGTGGCGGCTCGGGACGCTCCTCGGAGATTCAAAGGCTCATCGGAAGGGCGCTGCGTGCGGCGGTCGAGCTTTCCGCCGTCGGCATGCGGACCATACGAGTCGACTGCGATGTCATCCAGGCCGACGGCGGTACGCGTACAGCCGCGATAACCGGTGCGCTCGTAGCGCTCCACGACGCGTTTTCGGGACTGATCGAATCGAATGAAATCGACTCGATGCCCATTAAGGATTTCGTTGCCGCCATCAGCGTAGGCATTATCGACGGCGTGCCGATGCTCGACCTGTGCTACGGAGAGGACTCGAAGGCCGATGTGGACCTCAACGTTATCATGACCCTGGACGGCAAGATGATCGAGATCCAGGGAACGGCCGAGCGGGCTCCGTTTGACAGGAAAGAGCTGGATGAGCTTTTGGACCTGGCATGGGGCGGAATCCGGCGACTGGTCGAGCTGCAAAAGGCTGCGCTTGGAATAAGGAGCGCGGCGCCTTGAAACTGCTGCTTGCAACGAACAACTCCGGAAAGGTTCGCGAGATCACCGGCATACTCAGCGATCTTCCTGTCGAAATCGTCGGCCTCGTGGAGTTCAACGACATCATTCCCGCCCGGGAAACCGGAAGAACTTTTGCCGCGAACGCCCGCATCAAGGCAAAAACATACCACGAGCAAACGGGTCTTCTCACGTTCGCCGAGGATTCAGGACTGCAGGCAGACTGTCTGGACGGAGCGCCGGGACACCTGTCGGCAAGGTTCGCCGGCGAGGGAAGCTCCGACGCCGACAATTTGAAAAAACTCCTGCGTATGATGACCGGCGTGAAAGCCGCCGACCGCACGGCTCGGTTTGTCTGCGTAATCGTGATAACGGACGGGGCGAAAATGTGGACGGCCACCGGCAAGTGCGAAGGCCGGATAGCCCGGCGCGCCAGTGGAACTTCGGGCTTCGGATACGATCCGGTTTTCATTCCCGAGGGGTACAACACCACCTTCGCGCGGCTGGGCGTGACGGTCAAGAACAAGATCAGCCATCGCGCCCGCGCCATGGTAAAGGCGCGACGCATATTGGAACAGATGATTCCCGAATATATAGGAATGACATGAAAGTTTTTGAGCTCGATCCCAACAATCCTGAACCCGATCTGGTCGGTGAGATCGCCTCACTGCTCAGAGATGGAGGGAATGTAGCCTAACCGACCGAACCCCTTTACCGGCTCGGAGGCGATGCCCTCAATCCCGACGTGGTGCGGAGGATAGCCACTCTC
>CBFDAY010000500.1:0-1966 GCA_965602895.1 uncultured bacterium | reverse complement strand
TACGAGGGCCAAAGCCTCATGCCGGTTGTCGGTGGGGCCGGGCTTTCGGGAAGGCCCATATTCGCCGAGGCATTGGGCAGCGGGCACGAGAAAAAAACGGCGGTCATCGACAACCACAAATTGATTTACACGGCGACTTCGGACAAGTTCGAGCTGTACAATATCAAGGACGACCCTGGGGAAACACGAAGCCTGACCCTAAGGATTCCCGAAGTGGAACATCGGATGAAACAGACGCTTCAATCGTTTGTCGCGCGGTCGAACCAGGGATTTCAACTCATGCTGAATCCACTGTCCGCGTTGGAGATGTGCGAGGGGACACTCACAACGGATGGCGCTTTCCTGCACGTCATGCCGCTGGACCTGACGCGCCCCAAGAATTTTCGGACACGCAGCGACTCCAGGGAGATCCTGTTCAGATTGAGAAGCGGCGACGGATCCAACGGTATTTCCTTCGAAGTAGACCCGCCCGACGCGTCCATCCGGCTGAACCTGACCCGAAAGGGCAGTACACCTCCCCTGGGAATCTATGTGGGTTCCTCGGGAAAGCCCCTCCGACCGCCGCTTGATTTCGACATGGAAACGCTGCGGGAATTGGGCTCCTCGTCAAAGCCCGACATGGAAAAAGAAGGGCTGTACGTCTGGCTGAAAGAGAGTGGCCGGAAGTCCAAGCCCGTCGGGATCGACACGAAGACAAAGGAAAAGCTTGAAGCGCTCGGGTATTTGAAGTAACCGGCCGGGCCGCCGTAGCGCAATTGCGCATATTTCTCTACCTCGACGGAAGCTTGACTCACAGCTCTCCCGGATACGGTCGCGCTTGACGACCTTATCCCCGAAACCCGCATCCAGGCCGAGAGCGAAGTCATCCTCAAGCCCGCCGAGCGGCTCTCCAAGATGGTCGGCGGGTTCAAGACGACGATCTTCGTCCGCAGCGCCGGCCAGTTCGCCGGACACCTGATCTGACGCTCATCTTCCCGGACTGTACCTCCCTCGGCCAAAGCATAGGAGCCTCTATTTTCCCCTTGACAGCTATACAAATATATACTATACTAATGTATAGGAAGGGAGGGCGCAATGCGACCGCAACTGACAGACAGACAAAGGGAAGTGCTGGAGTTCATAAAGCAGTTCGCCGATGAAAACGCCTATCCGCCCACCATGCGCGAGATCTGCGACCGCTTCGGCTTCCAGCCGCGCGCGGCCACCAACCACGTGGACGCGCTGGTTAGGAAGGGATACCTCTCGAAGCAGCCGTTCAAATCGCGCTCCTTGGAGGTCGTCGGCGCCGGCAGGCGCGGCCTTACGGAGGTGCCCATCGTCGGTCGCGTTGCCGCGGGCGAGCCGATCCTGGCCATCGAGAACATCGAGGGAACGGTCATGCTGCCCGAGGAGTGGGCCAAGAGCAAAGACTGCTTTTTGCTTAAGGTCGAGGGCGACAGCATGATCGACGCGCACATCTGTCCCGGCGACTACGTGCTCGTCAAACGGCAGGACACGGCCGAGAGCGGCGACATCGTGATCGCCATGCTCGACGATGAGGCCACCGCCAAGCGGTTCAGCATCGAGAACGGGCGCATCGTCCTCAAGCCCGAGAACAAGCATATGAAGCCGATCGTCGTCGAAAAGGGCAAGAAAGAGTTCCGAATTATTGGGAAGGTCGTGGGCGTATGGAGAAACATCTGACCTTGCCGAGCGACGGCGCGCTCGGGCAAATCACCAAGGCGATTCCCTACACCTCCGGCACCGAGACCCTCGACACATACGACACCGGCAAATACGCCGCCCTCCTCATAAGAGCCGCCGAGAACGTGCTGCTGAGGAGAGTGAGCGCGAAGGAGTTAACAACCGACACGCCTGCAATGATTCCAAGAGTCCAGGAGGTGTTTGCTTTTTCTTAAGAAACGCGCCAGGCGGGAAGGAATCGGAAAGTCAGAATACGAAAATGATGGTGAGAATATCCACTATC
>CBFDAY010000499.1:0-1967 GCA_965602895.1 uncultured bacterium | reverse complement strand
GAGATCACGGTCATCACCCTCCGCCCAGCGAAATAGCGCCATTTTTCGCGCCTCGGCGAATTTTCTCAAAGAACTGGTCTGCGCCCCCCGAAAAGTGAAGCTTCCACCCGTCCGATCGTTTGAATATCGTTCTCGGCGAGTGAAAAGTACATTTTCCATTCTGCATTGGCCAATTCACAATCTCCTTCATAGCATGCGCAAGAAGATTTGAAAAAAGTCGAGTATCTTGTTATAATACGCCCACTTAGACTCTATCGGGCGTCGCGGCAAACACTCCTCCATAAGCCAGTTCAAGGAAAAAAGATGACCGGAAACGAGCTTCGCGAAAGCTTTCTGAATTTCTTCAAGGATAACGATCATACCATTAAGCCAAGCTGGCCGCTGGTGCCTCCGGACGATCCTACCCTGCTTTTCACAAGCGCCGGAATGGTCCAATTCAAGAACGAATTCCTGGGCACGATTCCGCTCAAGTTCACGCGGGCGGCGACATGCCAGAAATGTTTCAGGACGTCCGACATAGACAACGTCGGCAAAACCTCGCGCCACCACACTTTTTTCGAGATGCTCGGCAACTTCTCCTTCGGCGACTACTTCAAGGAAGAGTCCATCGCGTGGGGTTGGGAATATATCACCAAAGACCTCGGCCTTCCGAAGGATCGGCTGTGGATAACGATATTCATGGACGACGACGAGTCTTTCGAAATCTGGAAGAAGATCGTCCCCGCCAATCGCATAAAGCGCATGGGAGAGGACGACAACTTCTGGAAAATGGGGCCGACCGGCCCGTGCGGGCCGTGTTCGGAGATATTCTTCGACTACGGCGAGGGCATAGGATGCGGCAAGCCGGAATGCGAGGTGGGCTGCGACTGCGACCGTTATCTCGAGATATGGAACCATGTGTTTACCCAGTTCGACCGGCAGGAGGACGGCACATTTCAGCCGCTTCCCAAGAAGAACATCGATACAGGCATGGGACTGGAGCGCATCGCCTCGGTGATGCAGGGGAAGCAGTCCAACTTCGACTCCGACCTGTTCAGGCCGATAATCGAGTACGCGGCGTCGCTCACGGGCGTGGATCCCAAGGACGCCGTCGCGCAATATCGCATCATCGCCGACCACATCAGGGCGATCGCCTTCCTTATTTCCGATGGAGTGCTTCCGTCAAACGAAGGCCGCGGCTATGTCGAGCGCAGGATACTGCGGCGGGCCGTCCAGCGCGGGCGGGAACTGAAGATGACCGAACCGTTCCTCTACCGCATCGTCGGCTCGGTCGTGGACATCTACAAAGACGCCTATCCCGAGCTTGAGGGCAAGCGCGAGCACATAAGCGAAGTAGTCAAAACCGAGGAAGAGCGCTTTATCCAGACACTCACGCAAGGGCTCGCACTGCTCGACGACATAGTGGAAGGACTGAAGAAATCCGGCAGGAGACAGATAAGCGGACAGGAGCTTTTCAGGCTCTACGACACGTATGGTTTCCCCGTGGAGCTGACCGAAGAAATGGCCCTCGCGCAGGACCTTGAGCTTGACAGGGCCGGCTTCGAGAAAGAAATGCAAAAGCAGAGGGAGCGCGCCCGCGCCGCGTTCACCGGATATGAGGCCGCCGAAGAAAAGGAGGCCTATGCCGAGCTGGCCCGGAAGCTTCCCTCCACGCAATTCCTGGGTTACGTTCAGCTTCATACGGATGCAAAAGTCCTCGCGATCCTCAGCGACGGCGAGCCGGTTGAATCCGCCGCCGGAGATACGGAGATCGAAGTCGTGCTCGACGCAACGCCGTTCTATGCGGAGTCCGGCGGACAGGTCGGCGACAAGGGCATTTTAGAGGCCGAAGGGCTTGAGGCTCATGTACTCGACGTAAAAGAGCCCGTGAGCGGGCTGACCGTGCACAGAGTCCGCCTCAAAGAGGGCGAGCTTCGGGTGGGCCGGGAAGTGACGGCCGGCGTAAGCGAGAACCGCCGGCGCGACAC
>CBFDAY010000498.1:0-1971 GCA_965602895.1 uncultured bacterium | reverse complement strand
ATGTCGAGTTCGAGGTCCCTCATTCGGATATGTCGCGGATCACTTACAGGCTCATGCCGGACCCGGAGGTGGCGGACCAGTTTTTGCTGATACGTCTCGTGCAAATGGACGTTGACGACATAGGTCCCGATCCTATCGACCTGGGTGTCGTTACCAATCAGACGCTGGCGGCCTGGACCGACATAATTCTCGATGCAAATCCTGACGCGGAACCTGAACCTGACGGTCTATACGTTCGACCGGAGGATTTCGAGCTGGCGTCGAACATTCTGGGTATGGAGTTCCATTACGGTGTCCTGAAGACCGATGTTGAACTGACCGCGATTTGGAGCGAGTGGGAATTCCGTGCCAGGGATCTCGACTTGCCCGAGGTGGAGAGGCGAGCGCTGCTGGGAGAGTTGTGGGAGGAAACGATCGACTGGTTCGATTACTGGGATTCGCGCGTCAGGCCCGACCGCAAGCTGCCCGACCTGATTGAGGTGCGCCTGGGCGTCAGGGCTGCTGCGAGGATGCCGACCGACGAGACGATGCGCAGGGTGTTCACGTCGAGAATTTTCCTGCCGCTCGGGTACCGGCGCACGATGCCTTTAGCGTTGCAGTAGACTGTAGACGGTAGCGCCGGACAAGTGATGGGATGGACGGACAGAGGATGAGTGAACGGAGAAAGTCCATGGCTGCTTTGGTTCGCGGCGACCGCGACGGCGCCGCGCTGGTGACGGCGATATTTGTGATCGCCGTGCTGCTCGCCATAGCCATCACCTTCTCCACGCTTGCCCGACAGGAAGCCCGTGCCGCGGCCAACGTCGCGCACAGCGTCCGGGCGAAGATGCTTGCCGAGAGCGGCGTGAGCATCGGCATAGCAGCGCTCAACGCCGACCTCGTTGCCAACCGTGCCGTAACCTCCCTCGACAGGATCGCCCGGACTTACTACGGTCCGGAATGGCAGGGCGTCTACCGTGCCGTCTTCAGCGGGGAGGAGAACAGTCTGCGGGGCGGTGTATGGCTTCCCGTATACAGCGACATGGCGGCGGACGACGGCATTGACAACGACGGCAACGGCCTGATTGACGAGTATTGGGCCGACGGCGTTGACAATGACGGTGACGGACTTATTGACGAAGCGGACCCGGACGAGCTGCCGGTCGAGATGAAGAACATAATCGGGCGTTACCTGTTCACGGTCGTGGACGAAGCCAGCAAGATCAACATCAACGTGGCGGACAACCCGGGATATGACCCGTACACCGGGATTTATCGTCATCTGTCAAACGAGGGGGTTTCTACGGCGGAGATTGACCTCGGTGCGCCGTGGCCGCCGGCGCCGGCCTTTCCTGCCATCAGGAGCGGGCCGCCGGGGGTTGTGCACAGGTTCGCGTACTCCCGGTTCGGCGCGTCGGAAGGCGATCCGGCCTTGGGCGAGCGACCGCCGCCGCCCGGTCCCGGGATTGACGACAGCGCGTTTCCCGGCAGAGCGAACTGGGACGACGATGCCGACAACCTGTTCGTGTCCTCCAACGGAGTGGACGACGACGGCGACGGCCTGATTGATGAGTATTGGCGCGACGGGGTTGACAATGACGGTGACGGACTCATCGACGAGGCGGACGAACTGCCGGTCGAGGGCGTCGACGAGCCGGACGAGTTCCGCCTCTTCAATCCGGTGAGCGCAAACCTGTTTGCGACCGACCTGATTGACAACGACGGCGATTCGATCGTGGATGAGCCCGGCGAGTTGGCCGAGAAGGCGTTCAAGACGATTGACCAGGCCGTTCTTCTGTCCGGTATAGGCGAGACGAGGCTCGAGGCGATACGCGATTTCGTCACGGTGGACTCGTTCGACAGGGCCGCCCTTTACAACCCGCAGTACGGCCCGCACGGGCGCGCCGAGGACCTCCGCTTGAACCTGAATCTCGCCAGCGCTCAGACCATTGCGAAAACACTGATAGACAGGCGCCCGTGGCCCTTCGACAG
>CBFDAY010000497.1:0-1977 GCA_965602895.1 uncultured bacterium | reverse complement strand
CTGGGGTCCTCGCAGAATTCTCGGTAACGGCGCAGTTAACGGGATTGAACTCAAAAGATGTACGCAGGTCTTTGACGAAGAGGGACACTTCAATCCGGTCTATGATGAAAATGACCTTATTTCGATCGATGCCGACCAGATCATCATTGCCATCGGCCAGAAAAATGACGATTCTTTTCTTGAGCATATTGGCGCCGAGACCCAGCGCGGCAGTTTCGTAGCCGATCCTGTCACACTCCAGACGTCGATAGAGGGCGTTTTCGCAGGAGGCGACACGGTCTCCGGTCCCGCATCCATAATCGAGGCGGTAGCAGCAGGTAAACGTGCCGCCGAATCGATCGAGCGTTATCTCAAAGGGCAGGATCTCAGGGCTTCCCGTTTCGAGGATACAATCAAGCCTATTCCGGAAGAGCTTCTGCCTTCGACCAGGGATGTCGAAAAGAAGCCGCGAGCAGCTTCCGGCGAGCTGGCAATACAAAAACGAATCGGCAACTTTGATGAGGTAGAAACAGGCTTCTCTGAAGAAGAAGCTATCGCCGAGGCTGAACGGTGCCTCAATTGCGCGTTGTGCTCGGAGTGTGAAGAGTGTGTCTTGGCCTGCGGTCAGGATGCCATCGACCATAATATGACCGAACGCACCGTCGAACTGGATGTCGGCTCGGTACTGCTTACGCCGGGATTCGATGAGTTCGACGCGACTCGCAAAGGCGAATTCGGTTTCGGGCGATATCCCAACGTAGTAACGAGTGTGCAGTTCGAGCGGATGCTCTCGGCCGCCGGACCGTTCGAAGGCCACGTGGTGCGCCTGACAGACGGACGAGAGGCGAAACGTATCGCCTGGATACAATGCGTCGGCTCGCGTGATGCCGCCTGCGGCAATGAATACTGCTCGTCGATTTGCTGTATGGCCACGACTAAACAGGCGATGGTTGCCATGGAACATGTCGAAGGGCTCGATGCGACGATTTATTACATGGACATCCGTGCGCACGGCAAGGATTTCGACCAGTATTACGAACGTGCCAAAAGCAATGATAACATTCATTATATAAAGAGCATCCCCTCTCGGATTGTCCAGATGCCCGGCACGAGGGACCTTCGCGTGCGTTTCGTCGGCGAGGACGGCCAAATCCGTGAGCGGCAATTCGACCTTGTCGTGCTGTCGGTCGGTATGGAACCAGCCGCTTCGGTCAGGGACATTACATCCCGCTTCGGCATAGAGCTTAACGAGTACGGTTTTTGTGCGACGGATCGTCTGCTGCCGCTGGAGACTTCCCGGCCGGGTGTTTTTGTCGCCGGGGCGTTCCAGGAGCCGAAGGACATTACCGAGACGGTCACGCAGGCGAGCGGCGCCGCTTCGAAGGCGATGGAGCTGCTCGCTCCGGCACGAAATACGCTGGTTACCAAAAAAGTCTATCCCGACGAGCATGATATAACCGATGAGGAGCCTCGTATCGGCGTCTTCGTATGTCACTGTGGAATCAACATCGCCTCGGTGGTGGACGTCGAACGCGTCACCGAAACGGTCGCGAACGAACCGGACGTTGTCATGGCGACGGATACGATGTTCACCTGCTCGGATACGAGCCTGTCCAACATCAAAGATATGATCCGCGAGCATCGGCTCAACCGGATCGTGGTGGCTTCGTGCACGCCTCGAACACACGAGCCGCTGTTCCGCGAGACGCTGCGCGAGGTCGGCCTGAACCAGTATCTGTTCGAGCTGGCAAATATCAGGGACCAGTGCTCATGGGTTCATTCGTCCGAGCCCGAAGCCGCTACGGAAAAGGCGATTGAGCTTGTAAGGATGTCTATCGCCCGCGCGCGCCTTCTGGAGCCTCTCGAAGGCACTTCCCTGGCGGTTGACCAGAGCGCCCTTGTTATCGGGGGCGGCCTGAGCGGATTGACCGCTGCGATGTCACTGGCAAAGCAGGGATTCAAAGTGCATCTTGTCGAAAAAACTAATGCCCTGGGCGG
>CBFDAY010000496.1:0-2001 GCA_965602895.1 uncultured bacterium | reverse complement strand
CCGCCATGTTTGAGATTGCCGAGGCCGCTCGGATCTGTGCTCATGCGCAACCGCCTTGCGGGATTGACTTGCCTCGCGCGTATCTGATAGAATCCGGCCGCAAACGGTTTTCGCCGGTGTCATCAACAGAGAAGAGGTTAAGGAGGAACACACATGAAAATCGAGTTCGACCATGTTCATCTGAATTCCGCCGACGTGAATGCGGCGGTTGACTTTTACGTGGAGAAATTCGGAGGCAAAAAAACCGGAGAAGTCGAAGTGGCCGGAACCAACATGGTGCTCGTCGATTTTGGCGGCGCCCGGTTTCTTATCAATGACAAGGCGCCGTCCGGCCCGCCCGCGGGGTCTTCGGTCGACCATATCGGCTTCAGGGTCGCCGACCTGGACGCGTCCGCCGCCGAACTCAAGGAAAAGGGCGCGGAGTTTCTGATGGAGCCTATGGAGTTGGGAGAAGGGGTGAAGATTGCTTTCGTCAGCGGGCCCGACGGCGTGATGATCGAACTCTCGCAGGAAGGCGGACGAGTATAGCGATATTCCACCCGGGCGGGCCCGTGAGCGCGTCCGGATGCATCCGGCAGGAAATGGAAGAGGCCGGCGTCTTTGTTTCGATGCCGGCCTCTTTTCATGGTGGTTTTCGGGAAATCTAGAGCAGTATGCCTTCGCGCAATACCTCGACATGACCGTTCCCATGCTGCATTTGGGCGCGCCGGTTCACCTCACCGGCGATTTTCACCACGTGGGCGCTGTCCTGAAACCTGATGCTTTCGGTTGTCACCGCCCCCACGGCCACCGACATTACGGGATAATCGGTCGTGCCTCCGCCGGAAGCCGTCGCCCTTATCGTGCCTCGCTGCAGATCACCCTCGTTGAAAAGCGCGCTCCTTTGAAGCTGAAACCTCGAGACGACCTCGGCGCAGTATCGCTCGAAATCCTTTACGGAGAGCATGAGCATGAAATCCGAGCCTCCGAGGTGGGAGATGGCGCACTCGTATACGCCCGAATCCCTGGTGACATCTTTCAAAATGTCCGCCAGCAGGGCCACGGCCTCATCGCGCTTTTTGTCGCCGTATGCTCTCATGTACGGCGCAAAATTCATGAGAGACAGATAGCATACGGCCACGAGTTCCTCGCGAAACAGCTTGTTGGTGATAATCCTTTTCATGTGCTCGACGCCGTGGAAGCCGGTTATCGGGTTTTTCTTCATTACCCGCTCCTGCTTTTCAGTCAGCAACTTGACCTTGGCAAACAGCGTTCCGACATCGAACGGCTTGACGAGATAATCATCGGCCCCTTGCTGCAGGGCGTGGGCGATCTCGGGTTCACCGCCAAGCGCCGAAAGCATGAGAACGGGGGTCATGAAAACCAGCGGGTCCCGCCTGATCTGCCGACACAGGTCATAACCGCTCACCTGCGGCATCATCACATCAATGATTGCCATGTCGGGCTTTTTGCTCTTGATTACAGGGAAAGCCTTGCGACTTTCGGAAATGAGGATGCATTTGTAGCCCGCACGGCGCAGACGGCGATAAATGATTGCGCCCAGGTCGCGGTCGTCGTCCACAATCGCGATTGTTCCACTCATTGTCTCTCTCCTTACATGATTCAGCGATAATAATTATGATTTGGGATATGACAAATGAAAACAATTATCATAATATCCCGCTTAATAAAAAGCACATTTCATGCCAGCACCCCGCTGACTCGCTAAGTCATATGAATTCAACTAGATGCGAGGTTCGCGCGACTCGCGGCTGCACGCGATATCCTCATTATGACACATATCGGATTAGCCATGTGTATCATTCCCGGACACGCCCTTGCAGGAAAAGTCGAGACGATGAATTAAAGAATCCGTGTTATCTTACAGTCTTGCGATCGCCAACCATCACCGGAAACATGTCGGCTGAGCAAGAGGACAAGGGTTGGGGAGCCTTTGACATGAGCACGTTATATAGAATTTAAGCTCCTTGATAGCTTGCCAATTCAAGCTCGTTTGGCCCT
>CBFDAY010000495.1:0-2012 GCA_965602895.1 uncultured bacterium | reverse complement strand
AGCTGTCAACCTCGATTGGCTCCAATCGGTCGGTCCTCCCGCGAAGGAACCGGCCCCGGCCGCTAATAGAGAATTCGCAGGAGAATACCCCTGACCAATTCAATGAGTAAAATCGCCACGATCGGCGAAATATCCACCGTTCCTCCAATTGGAGGTATCGTTCTCTGTATGGGGTTGAGAACAGGGTCGGTCAAAGCGTTCAGAATGCGGACAAACTGGTTGCGTGGGGCGACGCGTATCCAGGACAGGACGGCCCTGACGATAATAAGCAGGGAATAGATATGAAGGAGATCAAGGATGAGATTGCCGATTGTCACAGTCGTGAAAGCCCGATCTAGACCAGCAGATTCGACTCGACGATTGGGCGGCGGTTCAGTATACCTTCTTCACCTTGCCGGATTTAAGACAACTCGTGCACACGCGCATGGTTTGAATGCTGCCCTCGTACATGACCTTCGTGCGCTGCAGATTCGGCTTCCAGCGCCTCTTGGTCTTGTTGTGCGCGTGGCTTACGTTAAAGCCGACCATCGGCTTTTTCCCGCAAATATTGCAAATCCTCGCCACCGGTGTCACCTCCGGATAAATCTTTACATTCCAAATGCTTTATGCTATACTCTGCCAGCAACGAATTAGACAATAACATTAACACAAGTCGGCCGAATATTCAAGCAAAATCGGCCGATGGCAGGCTGAGGCCGCTCGGATCAGCCCCGAAGCCCCTAATTAAGGTCCGCAGGAAAGACGCTTTGCCCGCCGCCGCCGGTGCGAAGGCGGTTGAACCGGCAAGCTTCCCTGTGGACGTGTTTTGTGCTCATGAAAATCACAAAAGACATGAATATAGCCGAAGTATTGAAGGGGTTTCCTTCGAGCAAGAAAGTGTTCGAAAAGCATATTCCGGAATGCCTCAAATGTGGCGGCGCGTCCGCGGAAAGCATTCAGCGCGGCGCAACTATGCACGGAATCGACCCCGATATGCTCGTCCGAGAGCTTAACCGCGTCGCCAAACCGCACATGAAAAAGTGAAGGGTAAAACCAACATCTCGGCCCCGCGCGGAATGTACGACCTCCTGCCCGATGATATCAGGCGGTGGCAGCACCTCGAAGCGACCGCCAGAGCGCTCTTCCAGAATCACGGATACTCCGAGATCAGAACGCCAATCATGGAAGAGACCCGGCTTTTCGCGCGCGGGATAGGCGAATCGACAGACATCGTTACAAAGGAAATGTACACGTTCGCCGATCGCAAGGGGCGCAGCTTCACGTTGCGTCCGGAGGGTACCGCCTCGATCGTCAGGGCGTACGTCGAGCACAAACTCCACGCGCAGAAGCTCTTCTCGAAGCTCTACTACATCGGCCCGATGTTTCGCTACGAGCGTCCCCAGGCGGGCCGAAACAGACAGTTCTTCCAGATCGGCGCCGAGGCCATAGGCTCGGCGAGCCCGCTCGTGGACTTCGAGATCATCGAGATTGCGCACTCGTTCTTCAGCAGGCTCGGGCTTGACAACCACACCCTAATGCTCAACAGTCTGGGGTGTTCCAACGACAGATCGGTTTTCTCCGAGGCGCTGCGCGAATATTTCAGAGACAAGCTACCGATGCTGTGCGCCGACTGCCGCGAAAGGCTGGAGAAAAACCCGCTGCGCGTCCTCGACTGCAAGGTGGACACCTGCAAGAAACTTGCCGCCGGAGCGCCCACAACAAGTCAGCGCCTTTGCGCCGAATGTCGGGGCCATTTCGACGTCGTCCGCGAGCTTCTCGAGCGGGCAGGCATCAAACATACGCTCGATCCGCGCCTCGTCCGCGGACTGGACTACTATACGCGTACAGTTTTCGAGATCCATCATACCGCCCTCGGCGCCCGGAGCGCCATGTGCGGCGGAGGCAGATATGACGACCTCGTGGAGCAGATCGGAGGACCGCCGACGCCCGCCGCCGGCTTTTCGATCGGCATGGAGGCCACGCTCCTTGCAATGGCAAAGGAAAAAGCGGGAGCCCCGGACGAGCCCCCCCTC
>CBFDAY010000494.1:0-2013 GCA_965602895.1 uncultured bacterium | reverse complement strand
CTGCGCCTTAAATCCAAGCGCCGTCCAAATGCCCCGCATTATTCTTTTAACACATGATGTGTCAACAAGATACGTGGTTTCCAGCCGACACCTGCGGGCTGTGGCAGGGACTTGGTTTCGGACAAAACGACTCCGAATATACTGTTGTTGATAACTTCCACTGTTTCGCCTCATGCGCCGCCTTTTCGCCGCCTCTGGCGTGGGCTCCCGCTCTTTCCCCGATTTTTCTCTGTTGAGAGCGATGGCCGGGCCGAATCCCGCAATAATTGGGGATAACCTGTTCATAGCGTGGAAAGAGGGAGCGCTTAACGGGACTGTCGGGCCGGGGCCCCCCTATTCGCAGGCATGATGGGAGTTCGGCGAAATCGGACGCATGGGGTCTTTTTATGCTAGAAAGGGATTATATCGTTTCTCGGTCGCCACACTGGTCGCGGGGCCGTGGCCGGGCAGCACCTGGACGGAATCACCGAGAGAAAGCAGTCGCGTCTTGATGCTATCGATGAGCGTCCCGTAGTCTCCGCCGGGCAGGTCGGTTCGGCCTATGGAACCCGCGAAGAGCGTGTCGCCCACAAAAATATTGTTCTCCGACAGGATGGATATGCCTCCCGGCGAATGGCCGGGGCAGTGGATGATCCCGAGCCTGTGTCCGGCCCCGAAGGTGAGTTCATCGCCGTCGCGGACCAGTTTATCCGGAGGCGGCGGCTCCGGGACCTCAAACCCGAACATGCGGGCCTGGGCGGAAAGATTCAGGTACAATTGCTCTTCATCCTCATGCAGGACGATCTCACCGCCGGTCTCCTCCTTGAAGCGTCCGATGTCGCTGGCATGGTCCACATGCGAGTGCGTCAGAATTATGTACTTCACCGACAGCTTGTTCGATTCCAGAAAACCCGATACCTCGCCTGAGTATTCCCCGGCATCTATGATAACGGCCTCCCGGGTCTCCTCGCAGCCGAGAATGAAGCAATTGGAGAAAAACGGTGTCACTTCGAACTGTCCTAACAGCAAATCACGCCTCCTCTATTCAATGGGCGAGAGACTCCGCCCGGTGTTTCACGGGTCCCCCGTCGCACAAATTCTTAAAGATACCGAAAGCCTGGCCGCCGGATGTCGGCGCCAACGGCGTTCGGGCGCATCCGCCGACACGCTTTAGAAATGTTAGAGAATTCCCTCGAAAAATGCAAGCTTTTTCTCGCGGCCACCGCCTCGCGGCCGAGCTGGCTATCAACGCCCTCGTCGAGCATCGCCCATTTTGACTATGTTACGATATAATGAAAGGGCCCGGCAACAGAAGCCGACCACCCATCCGGAGCCCCGCTTCGACAATCCGCCGGGTCGCGTGCGCGGCCTCACGGCGGTTCCGGCCCAGCGATAAGGAGGAAACGACACGCCCGATGAACAGAATCCGAAGCATTGTCATCGGCTTTTTGCTTTCGCTGCTTCTGGCGATCCTGTCGGCCGCCATCCTGGTCGGCAGGCCGTCCCTGCTCCGTCACGCCGCGAAGGTCAAGCCCTACGCGGTCGCCTTCCAGACACCGATCTCGCGCTCGGGGGGAACGCATACAGACGACGCGAGTACCCTTGTCATCTTCTTCGGCGACTCATCGGTCGCGCAGCCGCCCTGGGCCGAAAGGGGTTCGCCGCGCATCCCCGCCCTTCTGGAGGGTGAACTCCATCGCTCATCGTCCGCGCTTGCCGAGGCGACCGTGGCCGATTGGTCCTTCCCCGGCGGCAGGCTTTTCCACTACTACTGCCTGCTGTTTGAGGCCGAGAAACATTCGCCGGCCCTTGTCGTCATCCCGATAAACTGGCGCGGCCTGGGCCCCACGTCGCAAGAGTGGCGGGAGACGTTCGCCTTCCCCGAACTCAGCGCGCTCGTCCCCCGCAGCGAGCGGACGCAACCGCATGGCGCGGCCGCGATGCACATGGAAGACATCTCTCGCGCGCGGCAGAGCTTGTATCGGCTGCATCGGCCCATGCTGTATGTTACCGGGCTCAAGATCCGGCTGAAGG
>CBFDAY010000493.1:0-2022 GCA_965602895.1 uncultured bacterium | reverse complement strand
ATCCGCTCGCGCGCATAGTCGGCGGCCTGCATGCCCGAGACCTGCAACACAAGCTCCGAGATCACTTGGCATGCGCTGTTGTTATAGACCCACGTGCTGCCGGGGCCTGCCTCCATCGGCAATCCCACGGCGAAAGCGCTCTGATCGGGCCTGGTGGTCAGAATGACATAGTCGCTGAAAAAATTGAAGTATACTCCCGAATTCATGCTCAGCAGGTTCTCGACGGAAACGTTCCAGTGCCACAGGTCATACCATTCGGGAACAAAACATGAAACCTTCTGACCAACGCCATTGATCAGGCCGTCGTCGATGAGCATCCCGACGATGGCGCTCGAAAAGCTTTTCGCCATCGAAAAGCCGGTCTGCATCCTGTCTTCGTTCCAGTCATCGTCATACCATTCGCCGACTATGTAGCCGTTGCGAATGACCACTACGGCCTTGGACTTATTCGCCACGGCATACCGGAAGGAATTGATTAGAATGTCGCGATCCATCCCCTGCTCTTCCGGCGTCGAGACCGACCAGTCAATCGTCGGCCAGGGAGCGGCTTCGTCGGGTGGAGGATAAATGCGGGGCTGTGCCGGGGCGACTCCTTCCGGCAAATAGGCCGGCAGTCGCAGGTTCAGACCCCGAATTGATTTATTGGCCTCGGGCGAAAGCCACGGAACCTCCTTCGCCCATGATGCCTGCGATATCGACAGGAAAACCAGAAGACACGACAAGATTTGCAGAAAGCGTTTCATTTTCCCCTCCCCTCATGTATCAAAAATCATAGATTAATGAAACATTATGTCCTATTAGTTATATTCCTGTCAAGCGAGAAACCGGTTTGATTGCTGCCGGCAAATGCTGTAAGCTGAGTGGCACAGAAATCAGAGCATATCCGCAGGGAAGTATCAGAATAAATCGGGATCGAACGGCGCAGGAGAAGCCATGGTGCGGCGCATGTGATTGGAGGAGGACATGAGCAAAGTATTGGCCAAGAGAGAGGACAGGACGTTTATCATTACGATCAACCGGCCGGAGGTGCGCAATTGCGTCGACGGCGAAACCGCTGCGCTCCTCGAAAAGGCATGGAAGACGTTCCGCGACGACGAAGAGCTCTATGTCGCCATCTTAACCGGCGCGGGCGACAAGGCCTTTTGCGCGGGGGCGGACCTTAAGAACCTCGACACGCTCGGACCCGGCCTCTCCGAGAACGTCAGCAGGCACGAGAGGCGGCGCTTCATCACGCACGGGCCGGGCTACATGGGGTACACGCGCCAAGTGGACATATACAAGCCGATCCTTGCGGCCGTCAACGGCTTTGCTCTTGCGGGCGGACTCGAGCTTTCATGCCTTGCGGACATCCGAATCGTGGAGGAGCACGCTGAATTCGGCGTGGCCTGCAGGAGATGGAACGTTCCGCTCCTGGACGGCGGCACACAGAGGCTCCCGCGAATCGTGGGAATGGGCTGGGCGATGGAAATGATTGTCACCGGCAAGTTCATCGATGCGAAAGAGGCCTATCGCATCGGGCTTGCCAACGAGGTCGTGCCCAAAGGCCGGTCACTCGAACGCGCGAAAGAGCTGGCGGCGCAGTTGTGCGAGCTTCCGCAGGGCGCGATGCGCACAGACAAGCAGTCCGCCCTTATGGGTTACGGCCGACCGTTGGAGGAAGGGCTCCGCATCGAGGCCGAGGTCGGCCAGACAGTGCTTGAAGGCTTTGACATCATCGAAGGCTCACAGGCGTTCGTGCAAAAGCGCAAGCCGAAGTTTAAGCAGGACGGCTGAGGGCCGGACGGAGGGCGCGGGCGCTGCGCGTCACAGCGCCGGGATGATGCGGCGGGCGTTTTCGTAGTAGATCTTCTTCAGGACGTCATCAGGCAGGTCGATGCCCCTTATTCTCCAATCCCTCAGGCGCGGCTCAGTGGTGGGAATGCCCTCGTCTGAGGTTTCGTAAAAGCGAAATATCGAAGAATTATATCGCTCCAGCTCATCGGCCCACCTTTGCTCTTCGAGCGGGTTGTCCCATGCGCTTAT
>CBFDAY010000492.1:0-2036 GCA_965602895.1 uncultured bacterium | reverse complement strand
TTTGTTGTGAAGGACTTCGAAGCGCGCGGCTTGCTGTAATAATAGCAGGGGACAGAATATAAGGGGACAGTCCCAAATCTACGAAGGCGAACACGAGGTTCGCTCCTACGGATTCCGTAATTCTGGGACAGTCCCCGTTGCTGCTGAATTCTGGGACAGTCCCCGCTGATTCCGCAATTAGGGACAGACCTCGTCGAATTCGTAATTTGGAAGAAACGGCCGGAGTCTCCTGCGTGGGTTGTAGGGGCGAACCTCAAATGGCGCCGGCGACTCGCCGGTTCGCCCGAAAGAGTTTCCCAAGAACCGAAAGAAAAAATGTTAGTATCCCACCTATGGCGGATATGAGAAAGGAGTCTTACAAAAATGGGCGAGGTGAAACTGCCTGAAAAGGGCATTGCGAGGGATGAAATACTCAAGGAGATGGACGCGCTGCACGAGGGCGACGCCAATTGGAAGGACGGCCGCACGTGGAGCCTGGTTTACTATGCGGGCGAAGAACACACGAAGTTCCTCAAGGCCGCATACACGAAGTTCTTCTCCGAAAACGGGCTCAGCCCGCTGGCGTTTCCCAGCCTGAAGAAGTTCGAGTCGGAGGTCATCTCCATGATCACCGCCATGCTCGGCGGCGATGACGAGACGACTGGAAGCATGACCTCGGGCGGGACCGAGAGCATCCTGATGGCCATCAAGACGCACCGCCAGTGGTTCCGCGCGACGCATCCGGAAATAACCATGCCGGAAATGATCTTGCCCGAATCGTCGCATCCCGCGTTCGAGAAAGCGGCGCACTACTTCGACGTCGTCCCGATTCGCATTCCTCTGCGGGACGATTTCCGCGTTGACGTCGAGGCGGTAAAGCAGGCCGTTAACGAGAACACGATCCTGCTCGTCGGCTCGGCGCCCTGCTATCCCTATGGCGTCATCGATCCGATCGCCGAGTTGTCGGACCTGGCGGCGGAGCGCGAGATCGGCCTGCACGTAGACGCATGCCTGGGCGGTTTTCTACTGCCGTTCGCAAAGAAGGCGGGCTATCCCGTTCCGGATTTTGATTTCAAGCTGCCGGGCGTGACCTCGATCTCGGCCGACATCCACAAGTACGGCTTTGCCGCGAAGGGCGCCTCCAGCGTGCTCTATCGCAACGCGCAGCTTCGGCGGTACCAGTTCTTCGTGTTCGCCGATTGGTGCGGCGGCATCTACGCATCGCCGACGATGGCCGGCACGAGGCCCGCCGGCGCGATCGCGGCGGCATGGGCGACGCTTCGGGCGATGGGCGAGGACGGCTACGTGCGAAATGCGGAGCAGATCATGGGCACGGTGGCGAGGCTCAAGGACGGCGTCGGCGCGATACCCGGCCTTCGTGTGCTCGGCGAGCCCGAAATGAGCCTGTTCGGCTTCGCGTCCGACGAGGTCGAGATGTTCGCCGTCGGCGACGCGATGGACGAGCGAGGCTGGCATCTGGACAGACAGCAGAGCCCCAATGCGCTGCACCTCATGGTCACATTGGCGCACGAGCGCGTTGTCGACGATTTTCTCGCCGACCTCAAGGCCTCCGTCGAGCACGTGCGCGCGAATCCTTCCGCCGCTACCGAGGGCTCGGCCCCAATGTACGGAATGATGGCGACCGCGCCCGACCGCGGCATGGTCAAGGACTTCGTGCTCGAAACCATGGACGGCATATTCTAATGCCGCGTTTCCCGTTCAGGCGCGCATTTATTCGCAAATAAGAAAATGAACGACCCCGTCCTCTCCTGCTTAGAGCCTGGCGGCTGAATGAATTCGACCCTGCAGAGGGGATGCATTGAGAGAATTCCTACGGGAGTATCGCGGGGCGTCCGCCAGCCTTACCTCAGCTGGCCTTTCCAATGTTCTTTGGCTATGGTGTCCGGAGACCACATGTAAAGGTCGCCATGGTACTGCCACCCGCTTATTATGAAGTGGATGTTCTTCACGTGAGGAAAATACAGATAGAAGACGTCGTGCTGCATCACGAACCACGTCATCGGAAACTCTTTTGGTTTTGTGGCGAGGCCCTTTTG
>CBFDAY010000491.1:0-2039 GCA_965602895.1 uncultured bacterium | reverse complement strand
TGAGCTCGGGATATTTCGGTCGGTCGTTTCCGGCAGGCTCAAGGCCGGGCATTCCCGAGAAACGACGCGCCGGAAATACTTTCGAAGTGTTGACGGACTCCGGACCAAGCCGCGGACTTTGCAATGGCAAGACCGAAAGAGGAAAAACGCGGACAACCCAGGGCAAAAGGCGCCGCCGATTTGCTCGTGGGCGTGGATTCCCAGACCCCCGGCGCATACATCAACAATATAAGCCTTTCCGGCATTAATTTCACCGTTGACACCCCCATCGAGTTCATGACCCGCTTGATGATGACCCTGGTTTTCCCGGATCAAAACTCCTCGCAAGGCAAGGCAGTTCCTTCTCGCGGTATTCTGTGTGAGGGCGTCGTTGTCAGGTGCGAGCCCGTAAGTGAAAACGACGAAGAGAGATATGAGGTTGCGGCTTTCTTCATACATTTGGACGAGGTCACAAAAGATGCTATCGAAATCTATATTCAAACACACTGACGCATCCGAACGACGCAGGGGCGGCCCGCCTCGACTGAGACTCCTGGCGGCGGCCTTCGCGCTCCCCCTGCTCGTAGCCATCTCCGCCTCCCCCGCGCCGGCCGATGAAATCTACTTCAAGAGCGGCTACTCTCAAACCGCCGTAGTCATCCGCGAGACCGAAAAAACCGTCCGTTTCAAGAGCGATCTGGGACTGTCTTCAATAAGCCGAGAGAAAATCGATTTTGTTGAAAAGGCAACCGAGGAGGAGAACCGGGCGCTGCTTAAGAAATGGCGGGAAAAAGAACTCCACCAGAAAGAGATGGCGGAGGCCAAGCGCGAAGCCCAGAGAAAATTCGAGACCGAACAGCTTGCCAAGGGGCTCGTCAAGTTCGAAGATGAATGGATGACACGCGAGCGCAAGCAGGAAATACTTGCGCTCCGCAAGCGCGCGCGCGCGCATAAGCAGCGGTTCGAGGCCGAGCAGCGCGCCACGGGACTCGTCAAGTTCCAGCACCTCTGGGTGACTCCCGAGCAGGAGATGGAACTTCTCGAAATGGAGCCGGAAATCTACGGCCTGCATGATGAACTGACAAACCAGCAGAAAACCATAGATTCTATCCGTTCCGCCATGCTCAAAGCGCCCTCAATCGATGAGGCCGAAAGGCTCAGCCAACGCATCGAAGAGATCAGCAATTCGATGGCCGAAAACAAGAGAAAACTCAACAGGCTCCTCAAGAGAACCGACCAGATCGAGGCGGCAAGCGTCCGATACGAAGTGCCCGATGAATTCCTCGAGGTCCTCAAGCCGGGGGCCGCATTCTAAATAAGGTCGACTCTATCCGCGGCAGGTCTCATGATCGGCAAAGAGGTCGGAAACTACAAGATCCTCAAGGAACTCGGCAAGGGCGGAATGGGAGTCGTCTACAAGGCCCTCCAGCTCTCGCTCGGGCGCATGGTCGCGATGAAGGTGCTGCCCCGGCACCTGACAAACGACGTCTCGTTCATCAAGAGATTCAAGAACGAGGCGCGCGCCATCGCCAAACTCAACCACCCCAACATCGTCCAGATCTACGATATCGGCCAGGAGGACGAAATCCATTATTACACAATGGAATTCATCGAGGGGCCGACGCTCGACGAAATAATCTATAAAGAGGGCTTCCTCTCGCCCGAGAGAACCATAGCCATCACCTCACAGGTTTCCAAGGCGCTCCAATACGCCCACGGCCAGGGAATAGTGCACCGCGACATAAAGCCCAGCAACATCATGATCGCCAAATCGGGCCTGGTGAAAGTCACCGACTTCGGCCTCGCGCTCCAGCAGCGCGCCACAAGACTCACCGTGGATGGAGGAATAGTCGGGACGCCCGAGTACATGTCGCCCGAGCAGGCCGCCGGCCACACGGCCACTGCCCAGAGCGACGTCTACTCCCTCGGCGTCGTCGGATACGAATTGCTGACGGGGAAGGTCCCGTTCGAGGGCGACTCTCCGCTTATAGTGCTCAACAGGATCAGGGATTCCGAACCCCAATGGCCCTGCTCGATCAACCCCGACATTCCGCTCAACG
>CBFDAY010000490.1:0-2042 GCA_965602895.1 uncultured bacterium | reverse complement strand
GATGTATCGACGTCGTTTCCACTCATTGATGTGTTCTCCGGGCGACTCCCGCTATCCTTTCTTACGGCCAATGAAGATGATGTCTTCCAGGTCTTCGATTTCGATATCTTCGATTGACGGACGCTCCTGCCTGCCGACTTCGCTCTGGACAACTTTTTTGTAGTCGCCCAGTATGCTGGTCATTTTCGTCGAGAGCATCTCCTGCTTTTCGTGCAGTTCGGAAAGCTTGGCTTTCAAGCGCTCCACTTCCTGAAGCTCTACGGGCGACTTGGGCGCCGGCGCATGTTCCTGGCCGGTCGCTGGTTCAAAGTAATCGCGCAAAATCGGCTCGACTTCGGTGACCTCGCCCTCTTCTTCGGGCTCACGAAGCTTCGGCCTGCTCTTGCCCAGTTCCATATATTCGCGCGCGCTTTTGATCTCGGCGTCTGAGATTATTATGTCGCGAATGTGGATTTCATCGGCCGGGTCATAAAGCGGTATCTCGTCGTCCGCCCGTGGCTCGGGCTCTTCCATTTGGTCGACCGACTCAACTCCGATTGTAAAATCCGCATCGTCTTCGGCCGTGGCCTCGTCAAATTCCGGCGCCGCCTCAAATTCCGGGCCGGGCTCCTCTTCGAAGGCCTGCTCGGGCATGCCGCCATGAATAACCTCGGGCGCTTCCTCCAAGGGGGCAGGCTCGGCATACTCGACGTCGACCGAGTCAAACGCCGCGAGTTGCTCGTCAATAGGAGGCTCCGGCTCTTCGAATAGTTCCGCGTCACCGAGGCCGGACGCTTCTTCCGGCTTCCCAAGTTCGCCATCATAGCCCGGTTTCATCCGGGCCATAAGCGCCTGATAGTGGGAACTCCATTGTTGAAGGCGCTCGGTGTCCAGCGCGCCCACTTTGGAGACTGCATCGCCGATTGTCCCTTTAAAAATATCTACAAAATCATGGATTACGGTCAAACCTTCCTCGTCTAAGTCCAACCTGCCCTCCGAGACGGTCTCGAAATAAGCCTCCACCTGGCCGGCGACTGCAGCCAGCTCTTCTTCGCCTATTGTCTCGGCTTCCAGCTTGAGAAGCGATATCTGCCCGGTGACCTTTTGAACCAGCCATGTGAAGTCGATCTGCTGGCGCATGGCGAGATCCATCGATCTCAGGCTTTTCTGGATATTAATCAAGTGCATGAAGAGGTTCCCGCTCTTCCTAGGCTTTGCGGGAATCTTGAGCACTGCGGGGGAGGTGGCCTGCGGAGGCGCTTTTGGACGTGTTTTTTTCCGAAACCAATTCAGAGGATTTAGCGAGAATCTTGCCATGTGCCTTGGGCTCCCAAGAGCGTCATACCACAAGATATTTGGCTATTATCCCAAAAATCATGGGGATTTGCACGAATTATATCCAATAAATAAGAAAAAGTCAAAATTTGATATACGCTGAATCATGTTTTTCCCGCGTGGATAAGCAAGAATTGAGCCGTTTGTGTCGCGCCACCGCATGGAGCAGCGCTGAAAAGGCAGGAATTTCAATAAAATTGCGGCGAATCCCCGCGCGATCGGATTTAGCCGACGACCATGTTTTGAGACGTATGCGCGCGGAAGGAGAGGAATTATTTTCCCGCCCGGAGCCGATTTATCCGACAAAACAGGCAAAGCTTGAATGCCCGGATACCCGGCGGGGCCGCAATATCTCCCTCCACGAACTTGACGCGATCACGTGTGCGCTTGTCGCCAGACTTCACATACAGGGGAAAAACACTCGCCCTGGGTGATACGGAAGAAGGAGAAATCATCTTGCCGCGGTCGAGATAAGGCGGTTTTCTCACAATCGCCAAGTCCTTATGATGGCAATTGCCAGTACCGCGCCTACCAAGTCCGATACGAGGTCGAGCGAGGTGTTGGTGTAGCCGCCGACGCCGGTCTCGGGCACGAGCACAGTTGCCGCGAACTCGACGATCTCATTAAGCGCGCCGACGCCGAGGCCCGCCATTACGACGACTATCGAGAGTGCAACCCACCGGTCCAGATTGGGCCGGAGCAGTGGCTTGATGAGGTAATACATGACG
>CBFDAY010000489.1:0-2048 GCA_965602895.1 uncultured bacterium | reverse complement strand
AGAAACCTTGATCACCTCTTCGTCGGATGGGTTTTCGGTCACCACTTCGATGATTGCCTCATACCCCTTTGCCGCGGCGGCGACTGAGAGGTTTTCGGCGAATGCGCCAATGGAAAGCAGGGCCTCCCGATTTTGCGGGTCCACGGCCGGCAACCAGCGCTGGGGGTCGGAACCGATAATCCAGGTTCTCTCATCTACGACTTTTACATACCACGGCTGCGCGTTATGGCCGCTTGGAGCGAGCGACGCATAATAAAGGATTTCGGCAAAGTCATCCGATAGACCCGGAATCGGTTCGAGTTCACGGGGGGAAGACCGAAGGTGAGTGCGCCTTATTCCCCCGCATGCGTTCAACATCAGCCCTGAACCCGCAACGCACGTCGTTGTCACGAGAGCCTTCCCGATAAAGCTTTTCCTGGTAATTTCCATCATCCGCCTCCTTCGAATCGGTCTGTCTTCCTATATTCGATCAGAATCCCCGCCAGTCAACCACCGGCTGCCTTTTCGGGGCTCTCTCGCGGTTTACAGGTGAGTCCATATCAGGATGCCCCAGGGCGACGGCGCCTACAACCTCTTTCATGCTGTCCAATCCGAGATGCTCGTGGAGGCGCCTTCCGAACCGCATGATGTCGCCGATCCAGCACGTGCCATAATCCATCGCGTGGGCAACGAGCAGCATGTTTTGAATGGCTGCGGCAAGCCCCTGGTGCACTTCAAGACCATGTCGGTCTCGCTTGACTGCATCTCCAATAACCATGACAACAACCGGCGCATTGTAGCAAAAAAATGTGAATGGATACGCCTCTTTCAGGGACATGCCCATTTCCGCAAGCTGTTTTGCAGTCCGATCCAGATGCCCTTTCTTGCGGGCCGCAAGGAACGCTTTGGACCACTTGTAATACACCGTCGGGGCAATGCCTTCGCGCCTGCACAGCTCAGAGATCGTCTCCTCGCCCCGAAGGCCCTCCAGCACGATCCGAATCTTCTCCTCGGATGAGAACTTACGCCGTGTCGCTCGCCGGACAAGCAGATCATCCGTCGAGGATTGAATCCAGCCTACATCCCCTGTGAAACTTCAGAGGATGGCCCCTTCGGGAGATTCGAGGATGGACCTCAGTTTGACAAGGTACTGTGTGCCCGTGTAGCCGTCTATCACACGATGGTCGCATGAAAGCGTCACGCGCATCGTGTTCCTTACCTTGACTTCGCCATTATCGACAATGGGCTCGGCCACGGCTGCGCCGACGGCGAGGATGGCGCTCTGCCCCGGATCGATGATTGCCGAGAAGTGTTCTATTCCGAACATCCCAAGATTGGACACCGTGAACGTCGCGTTCGAGTATTCATCAGGCCGGAGCTTGCGTTTTTTCGCGCGCTCGGCCTTGTCCTTCGAGTCCGCGGCGATCTCGGCGACGGACTTTTTATTCGCATCGAATATGACCGGGACCACGAGGCCGTCGGGGGTGGCGGTCGCGTTTCCGATGTTGATTTCCCGGTTCATCCTTATCTTGTCGTCGACGAACGTCGAGTTGACCTCGGGAACCGCTTCGAGCGCGAGCGCAGACGCTTTGACGACCATGTCGTTTATGCTGATCTTCTCGTCATCGCCCTTTCCCTCGTTGAGCTTCTTCCGGAGTTCGAAGGCCGCGCCCGCGTCTATTGCCATCGTAAGGTAGAAATGGGGAATGCCCTGCTTGCTCTCGGTCATGCGGCGCGCAATGGTCTTCCGCATCAGGCTGAGGTCCTTGTACTCCTCCCCTCTCAGCTCGCAGCGTCTCGCGACGTAGGCCTTCACGTCGAGCTCGCGTATCCTGCCCTCGATGCCCGTGCCCGCGATCTCGTCGAGGTCCACACCCTCTTTCTCGGCAAGAACGACGGCGAGGGGGGTGGCCCTTACCTCCCGCTTTCTTTCGGGTGCGGGGACCTCGGTCCGCTTCGCCACCGCCTTTTCAACGTCGCGCTTTACGATCTCGCCGTCGGGCCCGGTCCCCTCAATCTCGGACAGATCGACTCCGTGCGCCTGCGCCAGCTCTTTTGCCAGGGGCGAT
>CBFDAY010000488.1:0-2048 GCA_965602895.1 uncultured bacterium | reverse complement strand
GTAAATAAGATAAAACGAGTTCGAGCGCGTCATTTATCTGCCCGACAATATAGAGGTCGACAAAATTTCCGCCAGGATCAACGATGGACTGATGATAGTGAAAGCGCCCAAGAAACGACCGCAGCCCCCTGCGAGCCATCAGGTCGAAATAGGGTAATGATATGCCCACTACTACCGACAAAGACATCGTTAAAATCACCGAAGCGCCCGAGAAACCGGAGGCGGAGGAAACCCTGCAGATTCCCGAGGAGATAGGGATCCTGCCGCTGAAGAACACCGTGATGTTCCCCCACACGGTCGTGCCGCTCTCCGTCGGCGAGAAAAGCTCGATCGCGCTTGTCGATGAGGCCGTCTCGGGATCCAAGATCATCGGCTGCGTCGCCATGAAAGACCCCGCCGGCGACCGAAAGCCCGAGAACATGTACGAATACGGAGTCGCGGCCCTCATCCTGAAGATGATGAAGCTGCCCGACGAGACAATGGCGCTCCTGGTCCAGGGCCTCTCGAAAATCAAAGTCGGGCAATATGTTTCCACCGATCCGTTCTTCCGCGCTCGCGTCGAGACCTTCGATGAGCCCGACGAGCTTTCCACGCGCGGCGAGGCCGTGTTCCGCAACGTGCTCTCACAGTGTCAGAAACTCATTTCGCTCACGCCCTACCTGCCCGATGAGTTGCAGGCGGCTCTCATTAACGTCGATTCGGCCGGTCGGCTGGTTTACCTGGTGTCGTCCGTGCTCAAGCTCTCAATCGAGGAAAAGCAGGAGATACTCGAGATACAGACGGTGGAAGGGAAGCTCGATAAAATCGCAGAGCTGCTTGGACGCGAGCTGGAAATACTCGAGCTTGGAGGAAAAATCAAGTCGCAGGTCGAGAGCGAGATGACAAAGTCCCAGCGCGAGTACTTCCTGCGCGAGCAGCTCAAGGCCATACAACAGGAACTCGGCGAGGGCGACGAAACGCAGGCCGAGATTAAAGAACTTCGCGAGAAATTGGGCGCCAAGGACCTGCCCGAAGAAGCGAAAAAGGAAGCCGATCGCGAACTCGACAGACTGGCCAAGCTTCCGCCCGCCGCGGCCGAGTACCACGTGATCCGCACGTATCTCGACTGGATCGTCGACCTCCCCTGGAACGAAATCACCGAGGACAACCTCGACCTCGAGCGGGCCCAGAAGGTGCTCGATGAGGATCATTACGACCTCAAGGAGGTCAAAGAGCGCATTATCGAGTATCTTGCCGTCCGCAAGCGAAAGCCCGACATGAAGGGGCCGATACTGTGCTTCGTCGGGCCGCCCGGAACCGGAAAAACGTCGCTCGGACGCTCCATCGCCCGGGCGCTGGGGCGCAAGTTCATCCGCATGAGCCTCGGCGGAGTTCGGGACGAAGCCGAGATACGCGGCCACCGCCGCACATACATCGGCGCGCTGCCGGGACGCATAATACAGAGCATAAAACGCGCAGGCTCGGCCAATCCATTGTTCATGCTCGACGAGATCGACAAGGTCGGATCCGACTTCCGCGGCGACCCTTCCTCGGCGCTGCTCGAAGTGCTCGACCCGGAGCAAAACAACACGTTCCGCGACCATTACCTCGATCTGTCGTTCGACCTTTCGAAGGTCATGTTCATAACGACGGCAAACGTGTTGCAAACCATACATCCGGCGCTGCAGGACAGGATGGAAATATTGTCGCTGGCGGGCTATACCGAGGAAGAAAAACTCTGTATATCGAAGAAATACCTGGTCCCGCGTCAACTCGATGAAAACGGACTGGAACCGGGGCTGATCAAGTTTCAGGACAAAGCGCTCCGCAAGATGAGCGGCGCCTATACGCGCGAGGCGGGCGTGCGCAACCTCGAGCGGACAATCGGCAAAGTGTGCCGCAAGGTCGCCCTCAAGATGTCGACGGGCAAACAAAAGAGCGCCAGGATCACCGAGAAGAACCTCCACAAATATCTCGGCCCCGAAAGGTTCTTCTCCGAGGTCGCCCAGAGGACGTGCAAGCCCGGCGTAGCAACGGGCCTTGCGTGGACGGCCGCCGGCGGTGAAGTG
>CBFDAY010000487.1:0-2071 GCA_965602895.1 uncultured bacterium | reverse complement strand
CCACAGACGTTGTGGGGTTGCCGTCGTGGTCGAAGATAATGGCGGCGTTCTGTTCCACGTCCAGGCATGTGCCATCGGCCCTAACCGTTCGAAACTGGAGATTCGGATGTCGAACGCCATCCGCGATATACTGCTCCGCCGCAGATAAGAGCGCGGCGCGGTCATCGGGATGGATGAGGTCAAGGTAGCTCGCCATATCAAGAAATTCCGCCTCGCTGTAACCGAGTTTCTTCTGGGCAAAACTATTGGCGCTTGTGATCTTGCTTGTCTTGATGTCCATCGTAACAATGATTTCGTTTGCTTCTGCGATCAATCTTTTGTAACGCTCCTCGGATTCCAACAGAGCTTCTTCCATCCTTTTGCTGTCGGTGATGTCCCTCACAACGACAGCGACATACTCGGTCGAGTCTTTGTCGTTCGGCAACGGGTAATAGCAAACGTCCATGTATCTCTTGCCAAGGTCCGGGTAGACGAACCAGTCCTGATAATTGATTGTCTCTCCGGCAAGACATCGGTCCAGATGGGGCTTGATTTTGCTCTCGAAAACGTTTTGTCCGAAGATCTCCGGTGCGGGAGTTCCGACCATCTGTTCTTCGGTCATATTGTATCTTTCCAGATACGCCTCGTTGACCATGCGGTACACGTAGCCCCTGTCGACAATCGAGATCAGGTCGGGAGATTTCTGCATCACCTGCCTGAATAATGAGGACTTTAAATCGTCCTCTCCGAGTGGACCGTTGCCGCTCACCATATTCTGCGAATCCATTGCCCAATCCTCCGCCGGAACAACCTTATTTATGCCGAAAAATCATTGCTAGTCTACCATCAATGCCAATCTGTTTACAAGGTCTGCGTGCCGGGTCCGACCGCGCCGAGCGTCGGATATCGTGATTGACAGCGAATCGCGTGGTTTGCTACTATTGCGCCGAAATGGGTATGCCGCCTAAAATGAAAGGCGGAGTGGGCGATTCGGAATTGGAATCAATGGCAATATCGAGGCGAAAAAAGAAGTTCAGGCGGTTGCGAGATGCCGGCAAATGGCTCGCCGTGTGGCTGGTTCCGCCTGTTTATAAGCTGTACATGTGGCTCGTATATCACACGAGCAAGGAAGTCTATTCGGACCTTCACAAAGTATGGGATGCGGCGGCGCGGGGCGAGAACGTGCTTGTCGCCGGCTGGCACCAGAACGCTATCCTCGGTCCGTTTTTGGGAAGAGGACGCGACGTTGTCGCGATGGTGAGCAGGGGCGATCTTGGCAATGTCGGCGCCGAAATGATTCGAAAACTCCATTTTATTCCGGTGCGCGGCGGAAGCGGAAATCGCGGGAAGGAAGCTCTCGCCGAGATGATCGAATACATAAACAAGCGCGCGGGAGTGGTCAGTGCCATGGCGGTAGATGGCTCGCGTGGGCCCGCCCGAAAAGCGCAGATAGGCGTTGTGCTGATGGCTCAGGCAACGGGCGCTCCCATCTATCCTTTGCGCTTGTGGGCGAAACGCTTGCTGTTTGCTCCGACGTGGGATAAGACGGCCTTCCCGTTGCCGTTCAACCGGCTGGTTTTTGTGGTTGGAGATCCAATCCACGTTTCGCCCGACGCCGACAGGCAGACGCTCGAAGGCCATCGCGCCGAACTCGAACGCAGCCTGAACGAACTCGCCCTGCGCGCGGAGAATTTTTTCCGTAAAGGGGCCGTAAAACCCGAAAAAGATCGCGCAGATGCGTGATCGGACTTGACGCCGACACATTCAAGAGCTTCCCCTCCCCGGCATCTTGTGGGCCTCGTCCCGGCAGTTATGCCGCGAATGCCCGGAAGCGAGATCTTCTTGACGTTCAATCAGGGGGAGCTTTTTGTATCCTCTGCGGAGCGCGGTTCCACATTATCTCCCATAATTGCCGGTCTTTTTCCAGAATGTCGGTGTTAAAGCCCGTCACGATCTTCTCGCATATATGGTCGAGTTCATCCGGTGGAGTCGTCAGGAGTGAAAATTTTTCTATCCGCTCGTAATTTCTCACCAGCATGAGCAATATCTTTTTTTCGTTTTCTCCGATGGCCTTGGAAAACAGAAGGGGCCG
>CBFDAY010000486.1:0-2079 GCA_965602895.1 uncultured bacterium | reverse complement strand
TGCTAAGCCTGCCACAGGCGGTGGCAATTGCGACCGCTCACAATCGTGACTATCGGCGTGTTCATCTTCGTGATAAACGCACTGCTCTTGATGATGACCTCCGCGATGGTCAGGGGCTTCGACGTGTCCGGCTTCTTCACCGCTTTCTTTGCCGCGCTCGTTTACAGCGCATTGAGCTTTATCACCACGATGTTCCTCAGCGATTCCGGCCGGATAGAGGTTATACATTTCCGAAGATAGCGCCGTCGGCGCCAGAGGCGGCGCATTGAGGCTACTGCTCTCGCCTCAGCGTTTTCCCCGCGTACACCTCCATGAATTCGCCGTGCTCCATGGCGATTTGTCCGTTGACTATCACGTATTCTATCCCCGACGGCGGCCTGCTGGGCTCGGAGGTCGACGCGCCGGGCCGCAGATTTTCGGGATCGAATATCGTGATGTCGGCAAACGCGCCCGCTCCCAGCACTCCGCGGCCCCGCAGCCCGAACTTCCTTGCGGGAAGCGAGGTAATCTTCTTGATCGCGGCCGGAAGATCGAAGACGTGGTTCTTGTAGACGAACTCGCTCAGATACTCCGGGAACGCGCCGAATGTCCTCGGGTGGATTATGGAATTCCTGAAATACTTGGGGTCGCCCGTGGGGAACGAGTCCGACGCCACCATCGCGCAATCCAGTGCGACTGCCGCCCTCATGTTTTCCCGACATATGCAGTCATAGTATATGAATCTGTCCAGGCCTTCGGCCCGCGCCAGGTCGAGAACAAGCGCGCCTGGTTCGACGCCCGCCGTCGCCGCCGCCGTCCATAGGTCCAATCCTTGCAGGTCGCGGTATTTCGGGTTCTCCAGATGCGGACACACCAGACTGCGATACGCCTCCGGCTCGGGAAAATGCATCGCAAGGTATCTCTCTATCTCACTCCTCGCGGAGGAACTTTTGGCGCTCTTAGCGAACACGTCGCCGTTGGCCGCGAGGTGAGGCGGCATGAGCGCTCTCAGCGGCGAACAGCATTCGGTGTAGGGAAAGCAATCGATGCTGATGTCCATCCCGGACGCATGCAATTTTTCGATGAGTCCGAGGGCGGTCTCCTGCTTGGGCCAATTGAAGCGGTCGAGTGCCTTGAAATGCGATATCTGTAAAGAGGCCCCGCTTTCGGCGGCGAGGGAAATCGTGTCGGAGAGCGCATCCGGCATTCCCGATGCCTCCGAATACAAATGCGCCGAGAGAACGCCGCCGCTTTTTGCCACCATATCGCAAAATTCCCGCAACACCGCCTGTTTCAACTGCCGGTGGGCCGGGGCGCCTTCTCCGACCGACAGCCCCAGCGCACCCTCTTCCAAAGACATGGCGAGGAGCCACTCCAGCTTTTTCACGTCGCCGTCGCTTGAATCGCGGTTTTTCAAAAAGTCCCGCCACAGCGATTCGAACCCGATCAGGCTGCCGAAGTTGACGCCTATGCCCCGCCGCTCGACCGCCTCGAGAAAGCCGGCAAACGAACTCCACCCGAACTGCTCCTCCATCCCGGGAAGGTGGAACTGATGCGCGTCGTTCCACGGAAAGGCCGAGCTGCCGCAGTTGCCGCCGATCTCGGTCGTGACCCCCTGCATGAGCTTGTTTTTCATTGCCGGATCGAGCAGCAGGAAATGGTCGGCGTGCGAGTGGACGTCGACAAAGCCGGGCGCGATGATGTATTCGCCCGCGTCGATCGCCTTCTTTCCGGGCAAATGAGCGGCATCGGCGCAAATGCAGGCGACTTTGTCGCCCTGTATTCCTATCGAGCCCCTGTATATCGAAGGCGACATCCCGTCGACGATCCATCCGTTTGCGATCACCAGATCAAACTCCATTGCCTCCCCTCCCACTGCCGAGCCGACCGATCCATCCTCTCGTTCATGTCACGTGGTCCCCGTCTTCGTTGCGGCGACTCGCCATGTCTGCGGCGACTCGCCATGTCAGCGGCGACTCGCCGCCCGCCGCGCCCGCGGGCGAGACGTACCACTCCCCTTTTAGGTATGTCGCGGGAGGGGGAGAAATTCTTCCCGTTATGCGGGAATTGACGGAAGATTTCTTTCGGGCGGGATTTCCG
>CBFDAY010000485.1:0-2090 GCA_965602895.1 uncultured bacterium | reverse complement strand
CTTGCTTCATCTGACCGAAGACCGGTTCGACAATCTGTTTCCTGAGCCCATACGTAACGCGCCCCTTCTTCGTCAAAAGTTTTCTCCGTATTAGACGCCACCGACAGAAGTCGGCCATCAGGCCGCGAGGCGGAGTCGTGTTTCGACAGCGAGAGTCAAATTTCTCTGCTGAAGCGGCCTCTGGGCCGAGAGTCGGCGTTTGAGACGGCCCAATAGCTCGGCGAAAGCGGAAAAGGGACTGCGATAGCTGCCATGCCCCAGTTTCTTCATGATTTCGGCCACCCGACGATGCAGCGTCTCCGTGGCGACCCCTCGGAGAATGTTCCAGCCGCAAACTTTCATCACGATCTTGTGGAAAACTCTCGGTCGGCCCCGGCACCTCAAACGCCCAAAGCCCATCCGGCGTTTCAATCCGCCGTTCGTCGATTCGATGCCGGCGCGAATCCGGTAGTGTTCCTTGAACGCCTCGGTGGCCTGCTCCCGCCGTCGCTCGGCAAGGCGGCGCTCCCTGGCGGTGTGGTCGAGCAGGTATTTCCCCCGCACGCGCCGCACGGGACATTCGTCAAAATGCGCGCAGGTAGAGCACGCTTCGGCCGGCATCTCGGTGCGGGTCTTGCCACTGTGAGCGTCACGCTCGGAGCGAACCGGTTCGTGCCCGGCAGGACAACGCTCGACGGTCTCGGTCGCTTCGTCGATGACAAAGTCGTCGATCGTCAGGCGATGAACGGCCTGCCCGGTTTGCTTCCCGGCAACCGGACTCTGAAGGTCCACGCCCCGTTCGGCGCATTGCTGGTGACTTGCGTCGCTGCCGTAATGGGTGTCGGCGTACAGGGTGTCGGGGAGAAGACCGTTCTCCTCGAGTGTGTCCAGAACCTCGGGCGTCACATCGTGATCGTCCTCGGCGGCGGTCTGCGCAATGACGGCGGTGGCGAGTTGCACTTCGTTGTCCGGCGAGCAGGTCTCGGCGATTTGCGCCTGATAACCAGGCCCTTTGTGCCCGTCGCGATTCGCGTCGGGGTCCGAGGGGTTTTGCGTGATGGCGTTGCCCGGATGAGCCTTGACGCTCGTCTTGTCGCCGACGACTTCGCATTGTTCGCCAAAGACCTTGACCATACTTTTGTACGTTGCGCGAGTGTTCACGGTTCCGTTGTCGACAAATTGCTCGACCAAAAAGCGCAGGTCTTCGGCCACGTCCTGGCGGAGTTTGCGGCGGCTTTCGGCGTTCTTGGCGACATCGGCAAACATACTGCCCGGAGACGGCGCATAGCGACTCCGCAGCGCATCGGGGAGGGCGTCGTAGTGTTTGCGCTTGTGCCGCTTGAGTTGGGTGAGGAACCGCTTGATCGTCACGCCCATCATGCGCGTGCGCCCGAAGATCGCCATGTCGCTGAAGACGTGCGTCGAGTCGAGCCGTTGGCGGCTCACGTCCAGATCGAGCGCCTTGACCAGCGTGGTCGTGACGCGATCCATGGTGAGGGCGGCCAGATCATTCTCGATGAAGATTTTCTCGTACCGCTCGATCGTGCGCTCGCACAGGCTCTGTCCGCACGGTTCGAGGTTGAGGGCGTACTGGACGCTCGCGTCGAACATGTAGGCCTCCGTCGCGCGAGTCGTGGTCCAGTCCATGAACTCCTTGATCAGAAGCAAACCGGCCATGGAATAGAGCTCCTTCGTCGGCGTACCCATCGTGGGGCTGAACTCGCCCGCCAACGTCTCGACGGGCATCAGTTCGAGGATGACGTGGCGGAACACGCCCTGCCAGCCGCGTTCGATTCTGCGGTAGGCCACGGGCGAGAGGATGTCCCTGAAGGGGTCAAACAGGCCGGTTTGTCGCGGGTTGATCATGTGGCGCATGATTGGTGTAACTCCCATTCCAAGAATGGGTTAAGTATAACAGCGCGGTTCGGGAAAGTCAAGGGGAAAACGCCGCTTTTCTTGACATAACGCACATTCTTGCCAACACTTATGTCATCAAGGTCGCCGGCGCTGACTTCTGTCGGTGGCGTCTTTAAAGAACAGTAGACTCAGCTTCTCAATGAACATAGTAGTGACTCCTTCACCTCGGGACCGCCAAAAGCATGGAGTTCCGG
>CBFDAY010000484.1:0-2093 GCA_965602895.1 uncultured bacterium | reverse complement strand
CTCAGGTGTTTGAGGATCGGAACCTTTTTCAGTTCGGTCAGGTCAGGCATTTGCAATCTTTCCTCAGAACACCGGATCTGTGTTCATCCGCAATTGTCTGGGGGGCCGTCCCATTCTTGTGCAATCCCCGTTCAGGACCCGAAGGGGACTGTCCCGAAATTACGGGAGCGCCGCTCCGTAGATTTGGGACTGTCCCCATCTATCTATTTCCACCAGTTGCCCTTGGAATCCTTACCTTTCGGTGCGGGTCGCGGAGCGTCTTTTTGGGCCGGTCGTTGTTGCGGCCGGGCTGCTTGCGCGGGCTTTTGCGCGGGCTTTTGCGGTTGTGGGGCGGGCTCGCTATGGACCCGCTCGATGATCGTCAGGAACGTCTTCACGTCGTTTACCGCGCCCAGCGCGGTATCGTAGGTGATAACGTCGCGCGAGAGCAGGCGGGCCACGTCCATCTCCAGCGTGGCCATGCCGTCGGCGACGCCGGTCTGGAGCTGGCCGTATAAGTGGTGTGATTTCCCCTCGCGTATAAGCGACGATATGGCCTGGTTGACGATCATGATTTCGCGCGCGGCGACGCGGCCGCCCGACTTGCGCGACAGCAAAACCTGCGATATTACGGCACGCAACCCCGCCGCGAGCTGCATTCTTATCTGCTGCTGCTGGTAGGAGGGGAACACGTCGACTATCCGGTCGACGGTCTGCGCCGCGCCCATCGTGTGGAGCGTGCCGAACACGAGGTGGCCCGTCTCGGCTATCGTTATCGCCGAGGCTATCGTCTCCAGGTCGCGCATCTCGCCGACGAGCACGACGTCGGGGTCTTGCCTGAGCACGTGCTTGAGCGCGTTCGCGAACGAGAGCGTGTGCGCGTTCAGCTCGCGCTGGTTGACGATTGCTTTTTCGTGCTCATATACGAACTCGATCGGGTCCTCGATCGTCATTATGTGGTCTTTGCGGGTCTTGTTTATGGTGTCCATCATCGCGGCGAGCGTAGTTGATTTGCCGCTTCCGGTGGGGCCGGTCACCAGCACGAGCCCGTTCTTGAGCTGAGTGAGGCTTGCCGCCACGGGAGGCAGCGCGAGTTCCTTCATCGTGGGAATCTTGTTGGGAATCGCGCGTATCGCGGCGCCCATGCCTCCGTTGCGCCAGAAAACGTTCACGCGAAAGCGCGAGACGTCGGGTATCGAATACGAGCAGTCGAGTTCAAGCTGTTCATTGAGGTCTTTGCGCTGCTCTTGCGTGATTATCTGCATAATGAGCGTTTCGGTCGCGGCGGCGTCGAGAACCTCAAATTCGGCTTGCGGCTCAAGCTCGCCGTGTATGCGCATCACGGGCGGACGCCCGATCGTGATGTGAAGGTCCGATGCGTTGCGGGCGACCGTCTGGCGAAGGAGTTCTACCATATCCATGACAACATCCCTCAAAGTGATTGACTATTGGCCCTTGTGCTCACGAAATATGTATATATTTATGTGAAGTTTGCCCGCGGCGACTCGCCGCCATTGTTTGCGGGCGTTGCCCGCGGCGGGTTTCCTCCCCATGCGGCCGGTTGCGTGGGAATGACATATATGAACGGATTCAAACTTAGTTTATCACGGCCCTATAGAGGTGTCAAATGCCGCGAAGCATGTGATATCATGAATGCTATCTCGAAACAGACGCGGCGGGATTTTCGCTCGAATCCGGAGGCGCAGATGAAAGCCCTTAAGATATTGCTGTGTTCCGTCATCGTTCTGACGGTTGTTCTTGTCGTCATTTACATGCTCCTTCCCAAGAGGCCCGATGAGTTCATGGAGTTCGACGATCCGTATCGGGTTGCGAGGGATTCCGTTTCGGCCGAGAGATACATGGCGGCGACAGGCACGCCGTGGGCGACCCGCGCCGCGCTCGATATCATGGAAAACGGCGGCAACGCGTTCGATGCCGGCATGGCGGCGCTGCTGGCCCTGAACGTGACGTATCCCGAGGCGGCAAGTTTTCCGTCGATTGCGCCGACCATCATCTATGACGCCGAGGGGGATGAAATCAGGAGCTACTGCGGCGTCGGTACGGCGCCGAAAAGGGCGACAATCGAATATTTCAAGTCCAAAGGGCACGAAACC